>JAZNMU010000030.1:0-24278 GCA_045579865.1 Acutalibacteraceae bacterium | reverse complement strand
TTCTTCTAAATATTCATCTTCCTTGTCACCTCTTGCTTCGGGGAAGATATCAACAAAGCGGGTATCAACGTCAAGGAAGCCTTCATTAACGGCAAAGCCGATTGCTATGGAGGTGATGGATTTACTTACAGAATACATCATATGCTTGTATTCTCTGGCAAAGGGTTCACGGTAAACCTCACAGGCTATCTTACCGTGACGGATTACCATAAAGGAGTGAAGCTCTTTATTTTTCTCCATACAGGCATCGACGAATTCCTGAAGCACTTTAGAAGATACGCCGACTTCTTCGGGTGTTTTGGCTGTTTCAAGCCAGTTTTTTTCTTTTACTTTCATTTTTCATTCCTCCTGTTATATTTCTTCATTTATCAAAATGCAATTATTATCTCTTTTTCTCCTTTTGCATTTTATATGTGAAAATCTGTGCCGCTAAAATTACTGCACCGACGGCTATGGCGGCGATAATTTTGCCTGCGGTGATATTAAGATGACCTTTCTGTGTGTCTTCTTTGGCATTGATATTATTTTCATTCATCGCAAGAAGAAGATTTGAATAGGCATATTCGATTTCATCAAGACTCGAAACACCTGTAAGAGTGGTTTCAGCACGGAGAATGGCATCCTGTCGGTTCTGAAGCACTACAGATGAAGCTGACCAAAGGTCCGCATTTTCTGCTCTTACCGTAAGAGTCGAAAGAGCCTTCCATGACTTTTCATGTCTGTCTGTATAAGAAACGAGAGAAACAAGATTATTGGTTTCGATTACACTGTAGCCTGCCTCGATAACCTCATTCCAGCCCTCAGTGCTGTCGGTTCTTTGTCCCGAAAGATCAAGGTCATACATAGGTGCTATTGCTCTTGGTGCGTTTTCTCCGGCAAACCTTTTGCAGAAGAAATCACCGTAAACAACATTGAAATAGTTTTTACTTTGATACTGAACGAAGTGTGCGGAGTTTTCGCTCATTTTATTGAAGTTTGAAATGGCAGAAAAGATTATATTTCCCTTATAGACACTTATAACCTTCACCTTTTCGGGCTTTGAGGAAGTCCATTCATTTACCTCGGATGCGCTTTTATCTGTTCTTATTATTATTCTGCCGAAGGCACCGTAATGACTGATAAGGTCATAAATTCCGTCTCTTTCTTCCCAGTCAGCATCGACAATGATAATAAAATCTTCACCTGTAAGAGAAATGGCCTGACTAAGGGAAACCACACGGTATTTTGTGAGAGCTCCTGTATTATCCTTGAGAGAGTATTTCTGTAATTCATCATAGGTTATTTCGCTAACGGAATCATAAGGTGCGTCTGTTACGGCAGAAAGCTTTTTGTTTTCCTGTGTAAAAACATAAATTCCGTCCGATGTTTTCTGCACTCCTACACTGACACCGTCGGCACCCTTTTCCTCGGCGGAAAGAATACCTTCAAGGGAGTTTTCGGGATAAAGTGCCGTGTCGCCTCTGTATGAGATGCACATAATACGGTTTTCTTCATCGTAAACTGTTTCTGTAGGATAAAAATTCAAACCGAAGCAAGAAAGGGAAGATGCGAATAATAAAGCTGAAACTGTCAGCAGAATAAATATATTTTTTATTTTAAATGACATAAAATGACCTTTCGTAACCGTTTATAAATACTGTTAATCATATCATAACATATATTAAACTTTTTATCAATAATTTTTTTATTACTTTTATCTTACAATGTACATAAAAAATCCGAAGGTGCCTGAAAGCAAACCTTCGGATTTATTCATATTTTCACTTTTACACTGTCTCCTATTTTCATTTCATCCTCGGTGATAAGACAATCATAGGCTAAAATCTTTACGCCCTCATTATGAGCTTCTTTTAGAGTACGTGCAAAAACCGGGTCGCGAGACTCATTTGCGGTGAAATAAAGGACATCCTTCATCTGTATGACGAAAACGACATAGGCCTCATAGCCGTCCTTTATGCAGGAGCAAAGCTCTCTCAGATGCTTGCTGCCTCTTTCTGTGGGTGCATCAGGAAATGAAACCACGCCCTCATTTTCCAGAGTAACACCCTTGACCTCAATGAAGGCCTTTTTATCCTCATATTCCACATAAAAGTCAAAACGGGAGTTTCCGTATTTGCATTCGGGTTTAATGAGCTTTACATCTGAGAAAAGTCCGCCTTCTGAAAGCCATTCACCTACTGCCTTGTTAGGAGCCTGGGAATCCATATTCACCATTCTGTCACCTTTTTTCACAGTGACGAGGGAATACTGATACTTCCGGTCGGGATTAGCACTTTTCTCGAGCCACACCTCGGCACCTTCTGTGAGAAGCTCACGGCATCTGCCCGTGTTTTTCACGTGTACGGCTGTTTCTTTGCCGTCTATGCTTACCTTTGCCACAAAGCGGTTAGGGCGGGAAATGAAATATGCTTTCTGAATTTTACTGTATTTCATTTCTTATCACCGAAAAACCTTTCGGCAAATCTTACTGTTTCCATAGCATCCTTAGCATAGTAAGTGGCGCCTATCATATCTGCGTATTCCTTAGTGAGCACTGCGCCGCCCACTACTGTGGAGGTGTGGAGACATTCCTTTTTAAGAAGTGCTACAGTCTCCTTCATAGCATCGGTGGTAGTGGTCATAAGAGCACTCAAGCCCACGAGAGAGACATTTTCACTTTTCGCTTTTTCTGCGATTACTTCAGGAGGAACATCCTTACCGAGGTCGATTACATCATAGCCGTAATTTTCTAAAAGCACCTTTACGATGTTTTTGCCTATATCGTGAATGTCACCCTTTACGGTAGCTACTATAATTTTACCCTTGCTTCCGTCAGAAGCGGAAACGAGCTCCTTCACCGCATCAAAGGCACGTGAAGCCGCTTCGGCACTCATAAGAAGCTGAGGCAGATACATAGTTTTTTCTTCGAAGTGTTTGCCTACCTTATCGAGGGCAGGAACGATGTATTCATTTATTACTGTCAGCGGCTCTTCCTTCATAAGAAGCTCTTTTGCTCTGAGCAAAGCATCGTCCTTCATTCCCTTGACTATGGCTCTGACTAAAGGCGGCATATCCTCACTGTCACTCTGTATGGACGAAGAAGAAACCGTAACTGTTTCCTTTTTTAGTGAAGAAGCGAAATCAATGTAATCGGCACAGTTTCCGTCAAGACCTGAAAGAGCCCTGTAGGAATAATAGCTTTCCATCATAGCCGCAGAGTAGGGATTCATAATGGCACAGTCAAGACCTGCGGTAAAAGCCATAGTTAGGAAATGTGAGTTTACTGTTTCTCTTGACGGAAGTCCGAAGGAGATGTTAGACACGCCGAGGCTTGTCTTGACGCCGAGCTTTTCCTTTATCATTTTCACCGAGTCAAGAGTGATTTTTCCGCTTCTGTTATCGGAGGAAACGGTCATAGCCAGAGGGTCAACGATAATTTCCTTTTTATCGATGCCATACTTTGCGCATTCGTTTACTATTTTTTCAGCGATGGCGGTTCTGCCCTCGGCAGTGTCGGGAATACCGCTTTCATCAATGGTCAAAGCAATTACCGTTCCGCCGTATTTTTTCACCAGAGGAAGAACGGCATCCATACTCTCCTGCTTTCCGTTCACGGAGTTAATGAGAGGCTTGCCGTTATAAATGCGCATAGCCTTTTCCATAGCAGAAGGCTTTACGGTGTCAATCTGCAAGGGAAGTGAGGACACTGTCTGCAGTTCTTTAATGCATTTTACGAGCATAGCGTCCTCATCGATTTCGGGAAGGCCTACATTGACATCGAGGATGTGTACGCCCTTTTCCTCCTGCATTACGCCCTCATTGATTATGTAGCTTATGTTACCCTCACGCAGAGCCTGCTTGAATTTAGGCTTACCTGTGGGGTTTATTCTTTCACCGATAAGAACGGGAGTATTACCGATTTCCACAGCGTGTGTGTAAGATGAAACGAAAGTATAAGCCTTGTTTTCTGCAGGGGTAAAAGGTATTTTTTCAGTTTTTTCTACTGTTTTTCTGATGTATTCGGGAGTGGTGCCGCAGCATCCGCCGAGAATGGCCGCACCTATCTCTGCTATCTCTGCCATACAGTCGGAAAACTCCTCACTGTTCACATCGAAAACAGTCTTTCCGTCTACGCTACGGGGAAGTCCCGCATTCGGGCAGACCATAACAGGCAGAGAGGAATACATCACATATTCTCTGACTATATCCACCATCTGACGGGGACCGAGAGAGCAATTTATACCGATGGCATCGGCACCGAGACCCTCTAAAAGAGCTATCATAGCCTTGGGTGAGGCACCTGTCATAAGCTTTCTGCTTTCGTCGTAGACATTACTTACGAAAACAGGCCTGTCCGAGTTTTCCTTTACGGCTAAAACAGCCGCCTTGGTTTCATAGCTGTCATTCATAGTCTCCACAATGTAAAGGTCGGGAGAGAATTTTTCTGCGATTTTTACCGTTTCGGCAAAAGCCTCCACAGCCTTTTCAAAAGGTAAATCACCCAGAGGCTCCAAAAGCTTACCTGTCGGCCCCATATCGAAGGCAACAAAGGCTTTTTCCTTACCGCAAAGCTCTACAGCTTTTTTTGCGTTAGCGAAAGCAGCAGAGATAGTCTCTTCCAAGTTATCAAACTTAAGCGGATTGGCACCGAAGGTATTAGTAGAGATAATATCCGAGCCTGCATTGAGATACTCGAGATGTATGGCGGTTATGTCATCAGGGTGGGTAATGTTCCATATCTCGGGCTTTTCTCCCACATTAAGTCCCCTCGCCTGTAAAAGTGTGCCGAAGCCGCCGTCTGAATACAGGCGCTCCTTATTCAGTATTTCTCTTATGTTCATTCTACTTCACTCCAATAAAAGCGGTAACGGATTTTTTAGGTGTCATCATCATCGACTCATTAAGAGTAATGCCTAAGGTCTTTTCTGCATCGAGGAAATCAAGTAAATCTCTCTGATATTTCAGCTCCGTGTCTCCGTAGCCGAGACTGAAGCGTGGCTTGGTTTCTCTTCCTTCGGAAATAACAGAATTAAGCCTGTCGCAGAAGCATTCTATTCCCGAAGAGGCTATACAGTCAGCAGTCATCAGTTTAAGGTCGGAATATGCTCCGTATTTCAGCAGGAGACGGTCAACATTAATTCCCGTCGTAGCAGCAAAGACTATGACACGCCTGCAGCCCTCCAGATTCTTTTTAAGGTCCTTACTTGAAAAGGAGCAGAAATCAAAGAAAAGCTCGTCCCCTTTACCAAAGAAAAGAGAGCTTTCTCTGTATACACCCTTATAAAAGACATTTTTGCGGTATTCACCGAGACATTCACCGTAAATCTTTTCAAATTCAGCATTTGAATAATCTCTGCCGAGGCCCATATAACGGTACGCCTCGTCTTTATTTACACAGATTTCGTTACCTGTGCAGGTGAAAAGGTTAATCATAGTAAAACCTCATTCAATAATATAAGAAATATTTTCCTTTATCTTCCTTGCCACCTCAGGCTTATTCATCGTGTAGAGGTGGACAGCATTCACTCCGTTAGCGTAGAGGTCCACTATCTGCTCCGTGGCATAAGCAATACCCGCCTGAGACATCTGCTCGGGTGACGAGCCGAAACGGTCAACGATACGCACAAAGCGCTGAGGGAGAGCATTACCGGAAATGGCGCAGATTCTCTTTATAGATTTGGGATTAGTAACAGGCATAATACCTGCCACCACAGGCACGGTAATACCAGCTTCCCTTATACGGTAAAGGAAGTTATAAAGCACGTTATTATCAAAAAACATCTGTGTTGTAAGAAATTCACAGCCTGCCTCCACCTTTTCCTTCAGATATTTTATATCATCAAAGGATGTGGCGCTTTCAGGGTGACTTTCAGGATAACAGGCTCCGCCGATACAGAAAGAGCCATATTCCTTTATCTCCCTTGTAAGCTCACTTGCGTGGTGATAGTCGAGATGTTCTCTGCTCATTCCTTCGGGAACATCTCCTCTTAAAGCAAGGATATTTTCTATTCCTTTGCTCTTTAAAAGGTCAAGCTGATGCTTTATATCCTCTTTCTTTGAGGAAATACAGGTGAGATGGGCAAGGGCGGGCACACCGTAGTTTTTCTGCACATTTTCGGCAATAAAAGCCGTGTACTCGCTCGTACCTCCGCCCGCACCGTAGGTAACGGACATAAAGGAGGGCTTAAGGAGTGCTATTTTCTCTGTAGCTTCCTTTACGGTTTCAAAGGTGTCGCTTGTTTTTGGTGGAAAAACCTCCATAGATAAAAGAGGCTTTCCGCTGTTTATAATATCAATAATTTTCATTTTGAATTTCACCTTGATTTTTATTTTAGTTTTTAAGTGAGTGCATAGGTGCAGGGATTCTGCCGCCTCGGTTTATAAAATCAGCGCTCGACTGCTCGTGAACAGGCATAATGGGTGCAGAGCCTAAAAGTCCTCCGAATTCGATAATCTCCCCTACCTTTTTTCCTACGGCGGGGATAATTCTTACTGCGGTGGTCTTAGTATTTACCACGCCGATAGCCGCTTCGTCGGCGATGATGGCAGAGAGTGTCTCGGCAGAGGTATCACCGGGCACGGCAATCATATCGAGACCTACGGAGCATACGCAGGTCATAGCCTCTAATTTATCGAGGGTGAGGGCATTTTTCAGTGCCGCCTCAATCATTCCTTCATCTTCACTGACGGGAATAAATGCACCCGACAGACCGCCTACATGGTTACTTGCCATAACGCCGCCCTTTTTAACTGCGTCGTTTAAAAGTGCAAGTGCGGCAGTAGTACCGTGTGTACCGCAGACCTCAAGGCCCATCTCTTCAAGAATACGTGCCACGCTGTCGCCCTTTTCGGGTGTGGGTGCGAGAGAAAGGTCAACTATACCCGAAGGTACACCGAGTCTCTGTGAAGCCTCGGAAGCTACAAGCTGTCCCATACGGGTTATCTTGAAGGCGGTTTTCTTTATGGTTTCAGCCACCACGTCAAAGGGCTGACCCTTACATTTTTTAAGTGCGTGATGAACTACACCGGGGCCGCTTACGCCTACATTGATTACACATTCAGCCTCACCCACACCGTGGAAGGCACCCGCCATAAAGGGGTTATCCTCGACGGCATTAGCGAAAACAACGAGCTTGGCGCAACCGAAGCCGCCTCTGTCAGAGGTTCTATCAGCAGTGTCCTTGATTATCTTGCCCATAAGCTTAACGGCATCCATATTTATGCCCGCCTTAGTGCTGGCAACGGAAACAGACGAGCATACTCTCTCCGTCTCGGCAAGGGCAGAGGGAATGGAATTGATAAGGTTTATATCCGCCTTGGTCATACCCTTATGCACCAGTGCGGAAAAACCGCCGATGAAATTAACTCCGCAGGTATGGGCGGCTCTGTCCAAGGCCTTGGCAATAGGTGTGTAGTCACTTTCCTTACAGGCGGCGGCAACAAGAGAAATGGGAGTGACGGATATTCTCTTGTTAACAATGGGAATACCGAATTCCTTCTCTATGTCCTCGCCTGTTTTGACTAAATCCTTGGCGAGAGTGGTTATTTTATTATATATCTTTTCTGCCGTCACTTCCACGCTGTCACTGCAGCAGTCTAAAAGTGAAATACCCATTGTGATGGTTCTGACATCGAGATGCTGATTGTCAATCATATCAATGGTGGCTAAAATCTCTTTCTGATTATGCATATACCTTCCCCCTTATATTCTGTGCATACGGTCGAAGATATCTTCTCTCTGAATACGGATGATAAGACCCATTTCCTTGCCCTTTTCGTCAAGACTGTCACTTACCTCGGCAAAGGATTTTTCACAGCCCGAAAGGTCGATAAGCATAGTCATAGTAAAAAAGTCCTGCATAACTGTCTGACTGATGTCAAGAATGTTTATATTGCTTTCGGAAAGAAGAACACATACACCTGCGATGATACCGGGGCGGTCTTTACCTGTTACTGTGATGATTGCTCTCATAATTAATACCTCGTTTACTTTTAATTATAATTATACATATTATATTTTAAACATTATATGGGAAATGTCAAGAGGGAGAAACCTCTCCGTCACACTTCGTGTGCCACCTCTCCTTTCAGGCGAGGCTTTTTTTACTAAACATCTTGACCTTTCCTCTCTGTCTTGCTAAAATGAATAAAAAAAACATCAAGGAGAAAACATTATGCTAAAAAAAGATACATTTGCTCCCCGTCCGCCTATGGGCTGGAACAGCTGGGACTGCTACGGGGCGGCGGTAAATGAAGAACAGCTTTTAGGTAATGCACAGTATGTAGCCGATAACCTCAAGGAATACGGTTGGGAATACATAACCTGCGACATTCAGTGGTACGAGCCGAAGGCTGTGAGCAATTTCTATAACAATTTCACTGAGCTGTGTATGGACGAATACAGCCGTCTGATACCTGCAGAAAACCGTTTTCCTTCAAGTGCCGGCGGTGTGGGCTTCAAGGCAATCGCAGATAAAATCCACGCCATGGGGCTTAAATTCGGTATACATATTATGAGAGGCATCTCTCGTCAGGCGGTTCATCAGAACACAGCACTCAAAGGTACTGATGTCAGAGCAAGAGAAATCGCACAGGGCTTTTCGCTGTGTCTGTGGAACACGGATATGTACGGTGTGCGTACCTGCGAGGCAGGCCAGAGATACTATGACAGCCTTTTTGAGCTTTATGCCTCCTGGGGTGTGGACTTTGTAAAGGTAGACGATATAGCTAACACGGAGTTCAAGCCTCACGACCCCTACAGTGCCCGTGAAGAAATCGAGATGATAAGAAAGGCTATCGATAACTGCGGCAGACCTATGGTGCTGTCACTCTCCCCCGGTCCCGCTGTTATAAGCGAAGCCTTCCACCTTTCACAGAACGCCAATATGTGGAGAATGACGGGCGACTTCTGGGACCATTGGGACAAGCTCTATGCTATGTTTGAAAGATGCGAAAAGTGGGCACCTCACGTGAAGGAAGGCTCCTGGCCCGACTGCGATATGCTCCCCTTAGGCAAGATAAGCAAAAACTGCTCCTGCCTCGGAGACAGAGACAGATACACTAATTTCACCCCTGACGAGCAAAAAACTATGCTGACGTTGTGGTCAATATTCCGCTCCCCTCTTATTTTAGGCGGTGAGCTTCGTGAAAACAGACCTGAGGACTTAGAGGTTATCACTAACAGAGACATCATAGAAATCAATCAGTACTCCACCGACAACCGTCAACTTTTAAGAAACAAAAAAGAAGCTGTGTGGTACTGCAAGGACAAGGACGGAAACGATGTGGTGGCTCTGTTTAATCTCTGCGATGAGGAAAGAGAGATCGACTTTGAACTTGAGAGTCGCGGAATCAGCGGATGCTTCAATGCAGTGGAGCTGTGGACGAAGGAAAGGGACAGCTTCGAAGATGAAATAAAGTGTACCGTGAAGCCTCACGGAGTGAAAATTTACAGACTTAAATAACATACAAGAAAGAGCAACCTCATCTGAGATTGCTCTTGATTTTTATTTACTTTTAGGGAACTACATTTATTCTGCAGGAGGCTACCTTTCTGCCGTCCTCGGTTCTGACCTGAATGTAGGTCAGACCTTCCTTAAGAGTAACTACTCTGCCGTTTGCCGAAACAGTGGCAACAGCGGGGTTGGTGGATGTCCATATAAGTTTTTTATTTGTGGCATCAGCAGGCTCTACGGTAGCGAAAAGATTGAATGCTGCGCCTACGTTTGCCTCTTCGCTTGTCTTGTCTAATTTAACACCCGTAACTCTGACGCCCTTGGCGATTTTTACGGTACAGCTTGCCTTGTAGCCGCCTTCAGAAGAGGTACAGGTAACCACTACGGTACCCTCCTTATGTGCCGTAACCACACCGTCAGCACCGACTGTGGCGAGCTTAGTGTCAGAGGATGTCCAGGTTACCTTACTGTTTGAGGGCTTAGCGGGAGTAAACTTCGGAGTAAGAGTCACCGTGCCGCCTGTATATGCAGAGGCAGAGGTTTTATTAAGCTTAAGTGCCGTTACCTCAACCTTTGCAACCTTTACTCTGCAGGTAGCTATATGCTTACCGTCAACGGAGGTGGCTGTTATTGTGGCTACCTTACCGAGCTTAAGACCTGTCACCTTACCCTTTGAATTTACCTTGACAAATTCGGGATGGCTTGACTTCCATTTAATCCTTTTGTTGGTTGCATTGGCAGGTGAAATGAGTGCTTTGAGCTGAAGGCTTCTGTTGTGGTCAACGGTGTAGGTTTTCTCACCGAAGAGAACCTTTTTGACCTTTACCTTTTTAACCTTTACTTTACACTTCAAGGTTTTGCCTGTCTCTTTGCTCTTGCAGGTTATGGTGACGGTACCGGGCTTTACAGCCTTTACCACACCCTTTGAGGATACGGTAGCGATGTCCGTATTACTAGACTTCCATACAACATTTCTGTTAGAAGCGTTTGAGGGTGAGAATACCGCCTTTAAGGTGTATGACTTTCCGTCATTGATGCTAAGTGATGTTTTATTGAGCTTAAAGGACTTAACCTTGACAAATTTTTTAACAGTTACGGTACAGGTTGCCTTGTATCCGCCGTTTTTGGTCTTTACTGTGATAGTAGTTTTACCGGGCTTTTTAGCCGTGATTTTACCGCTTTTTGAAACTGTGGCTACACTCTTGTTTGAAGAGGACCATGTAACCTTTTTGTTGGTTGCATTCGCAGGCAGCACCTCAGCCTTAAGAGTCTTTGTAGCTGAAACATAAAGTGTCAGCTTCTTTGTAGGCAACTCTACGCCCTTTGTCTTGACCGTGACATTCACGATACAGGAAGCAGTAACCTTCGGGTTATCCACGGACTTACAGGTGATTACTGCAGTACCCGTTTTAAGTGCCGTAACCTTACCGTTTTTATCGACCTTGGCTATCTTGCTGTTTGAGGATATCCATGTAACATCGGTAAAGGTAGCGTTAGTGGGATTCATAGTAGGAACAAGAGTGAAGGATGTACCTACATTTCTGGTTCTTTCGTCATAGTTAAGGTAAATAGCCTGAACCTGAACCTTTTTATTTACTGTAATTTTAAAGGTGGCCTTTATGTTTGAATCGAAGGAGGATGCCGCCGTAATTACTGCAGTACCTCTGCCCGCAGCAGTAACAAGACCGTTCTGATTTACTGTGGCAACCTTTTCATTTGAGGATGACCATACCACACCTTTGAAATCCGTATCAGCAGGAGAAACAGAAGCTTTAAGCTGCTTGGTTTTAGTGGTGTATAAGGGTGAATTATCACCTGTTACCGTCAGGGATGCGGGCTTAACCTTAACCGTTACCTTACAGGTAGCTGTATAGCCCTGTCCGCTGTAACCCTTATCGACAGTTTTTACTGTGATAACGGCTGTACCTCTGCCGACTGCATAAAGCTTACCTTTAGCATCAACTCTGACTACGGATTCATCGGAGGATGACCAGGTAACCGCCTGATTTACGAAATCCGCAGGCATAACCTTTGCCGTAAGAGTTTTATAATCGCCCTTATAGATAGTTATGTCAGACTCTGAAACACCTACACCCATAGTTCTCGGATTAACGCCGAGGTAATCAAGAGGGAAGTTTTCCGCCCATTTTCTCTGAAGGGTATCTGAGGGATGAAGACCGTCGGTAGTATATTCAGGGAGAATTGCTATGGGGTTCATGGGATTTTTCGATAATTCATAATAATCCACATAGCCGTCGTGAAGCGATGTATTGGCAAGCCACTTATTCACATCCAGAGCAATCTGCCAGTCCTTCTGTCTATCGAAGGGAGAGCGGTCATACTGAGGTCCAAAGCTGAGTTCTGCTCCGCTATAGCCTCCCCAGGGTGTAATGCCTGCCACAATTACCTTGATGCCGTTTTTATGGCAGAAGTCGAAGAGCTTTTTATATCCCTCGATAAGCTCGTTTGCGCCGGGCTGTTCTGCATCCTTAATGTTACTGCAGACAGGATGAATAATATCGTTTGCACCTGTTTTGAGAATTACATATTTTACATTTGATGCATTTGTGCCGTCAAGACCGATAATATCCTTCTTCATTCTGTTCAGAAGGCTGTCACCGTAAATCTTTGCTCCGTAGCCGAGGCCGTCACTTAAAAGCTGATTACCTATAAGGCCTTTAGAACCGACACCCACATCGGTTATGTTGTTTTCCTGTATTGCCTGAGCGATATAATCGGGATAATTATTCGCTACTGTGGAATCACCGATGACAACTACTGAATAAGCATCGTCATTAGGATTAAGTACATCAATATCAGTAATAACGGGTACCACTTCTATTCTGCCGTCGGAAACAGGTACCTCGAGACTTCCCGTACCGATAATGGAACCGAGAAGCTTATCGAGCATATCGTAAACCCACTTTTCCTCAAGCTCGAAATCAGAGAGAATATTGAAATTTTCAGCCTCGATAAGATCGGTACCGCTTCCCTCGAAAACTGTTTTAAGATAAGTGTGACCGCCTGTAAGACCCATGGTGCGCACTTCCATAAATTCCCTGAAGAAGATCGAAACGGCTATATCCTGTCCTGCCACGGCATTGAACAGCACCTCGTCGGAATATACCTCCTGACCTGCCGGAATGGTAACACCGTACTTCGAGGAGAATGTGAGAGGAACCATAGTATTTTTATCGATACCTGATGCTCCCTTACCCGTATCGCTTACAGCTATGTTTGCACGGTCGATGATAAGATCCTCTTTGCCGTAATAGTTAGAGAATTTTACTCTAACCTTTGTACCCGATGCAGTGGGAGTAATAACGGTTCTTGTAGCCACATTCTGAACCATAGGAACAATATAGTCATATCCCTCTACACCGATTTCAGTGGCGGCAGTACTCCAGGTCTTAATCCACTTTCCCTCACCTGCTGCAGATGAAGTGAAGGTGAAGAGACACAGAGCGCATAATACTGTGACCGTTACGGCGAAAATGCCCTTAATTTTCTTCATAGTATCAATCCTTCCCGTTTAAAATTTCAATATCTCGTTTTGCGGCGGGATAGGGTCACCCCGCTCTACAGTATTTATTTTTTGTTCAGTTCAGCCATTTTCTTCTGCTGTGCCTGCTTTCTCTGTATTCTTGCCTGAATGGCCTTTTTCTGTCTTTCTCTTTTTTTATAGGTGTTATAGCTTATAAGGAGATAACCGATACATCCGACAGTAGCAAGTGCCACAAGGATTATGAATACCCATGAGGTCATAACCGTTCTGGTGGTCTCCATAATAAGACCCATAAAGCTGAGGGAAACATCCGTGGCAGCTACAATGTTTATTTTAGCTAAAATCTGTCCCGCATAGAGGATATTCGCCTGTCCGATTATGTCACCCGCCTTTACGGGTGCCTTGACCTTTTCAGGAACGGTACCCTCTACTACCTCGAAAAGAACTGAGGCGGTGGTAGCATTGGACGGAACAAGAGCAGAGGTTTCCTTTTCGGGAATGAGACGGAGCTTGTCGGTACCCTTGCCCGACACTATCTCAACCATAGCCACGTGCTGTGTGGGAGAAGCAACCACTCTGTAGCGGATGTTTTCGTATACCCAGTTAAGCATCTTTTTAGCGTCGGTCATACAGGTGTTTTCATCCACGCCGTCATTATCGATATCCGTAAGCTTACCGCCGAGAACAACGGTGAGATAAGAATATCCGTCCTTTGAAGAAACAACGGCTATACACTCGCCTGCTCTGTCGGTCATAGTCTGCTTACCGCCGGTTACCGATGAATGGTAGTAGTCGGAAATGGTAGCATTTATCATTTTATTGCTGGCATTATATGTTCTCTCTTCATTGAGAGAGGTTTTCTTAAGAGTTACACTCGAAGCGGAAAAAGCCTCCACAAACACGGGATAGTTAAGAGCGTATTTGAGCATCTTTGCTATGTCCTTAGCAGTGGTGTACTGACCGTCCTCGTCAAATCCGTGAATGTTTTTTACCACCGTAGAGGTGAGGCCTATTTTGTCGGCTGTAGCCTGCATCTCTTTTATGAAAGCATCCAGTGAGCCTGAAATCTCATAGGCGATGATGCTCGCCGCATCGTTTGCGCTGTAGACGATAAGACAGTCGATAAGCTCTCTTTTGCTTACCTTCTCCCCTGCCTTATAAAGTGCTGTTCTGATGCCGTAGCCGTATTCCACGAGAGAGAGGTTGTTTTTGGTCACCGTTACCTTTTCATCGAGCTCGGGCCATTTTTCGATGGCTGTCACTGCAGCAAGAATTTTTACAAAGGCTGCGGCAGGCACCTTCTTGGTGGAGTTTCTGTCGAAAAATGCAGTATCCTCGTCAAGGCTTTCCATATAGTAGACATCGGATTTCAGCTTCGCCGTTACGGTACCTGAATCAAAAACCGCACCGACAGGAAAACAAAGAGTAAAAGCTATAAGTAAAACGGCGAAAAGAGCCACGATTTTTTTCATTTTAAACACCCCAAATGTAAATTTTTTGAAATTTTCCTTTTATATTTGCAATATACCGAAATATATGATAGAATACAGACAGTATTTACACAGATTAATTATAGCAAAAAGATAAAGAAATGTATATACCTTTGTTCCAATTATCGGAAACTTTAAAATAAAATTAACTTTTCCACAAAGAAAAGCGAGGAAGAACAAATGATTTATGTTACAGGAGATACCCACGGAATAGCCTCCCGCTTCGATGACCCGAGGCTGAAAAAACTGAACAGAGGCGACACCCTCATCGTATGCGGTGATTTCGGCTTTATATGGAACGGCTCGAAGGAGGAAATGAGCGTTCTGAAAAAGCTCAGCAAAAAGAAATACAATATCTGCTTCGTAGACGGTACTCACGAAAACTTCGAAATGCTTTCAAAGCTAAAAATCAAAAAATGGAATGGCGGAAAGGTACACCACATCGCCGCCAACATATTCCACCTTATGAGAGGTCAGGTTTTCAACATCGAGGGCACAAAAATTTTCACAATGGGCGGAGGAGAGAGTCCCGATATCGACATCCGCTTCGAAATGAACACCTGGTCCGATATGGAAATCCCCACCCGAGAAGAGCTTATGGAGGGCGTGGACAATCTGCAGAAATACGGTGGTAAGGTTGACCTGGTTATCACTCACGAGCCCCCTGCCAAAATAAAGGATTTCCTTATGCTTCACACGGGCAGCGATGCAAGCATCACCGCCATCAATACCTATTTAGAGGACGTAAGCCGTATCTGTGAGTTCCGCCACTGGTATTTCGGCTCACTTCATCTGGATAAGTTCATCTCCACTACTCATATTTCTGTTTTCAATAACATCATAAACGCAAAAACAGGCGAGATAATCAAAAGATAAAAACTCAAATATTAAGTATTGAAATCCCTTTAAAACAAGCAAATAATGTAACAAAGAACCATTGTAAAAGCCGAATTTTTCAGCTGATACAATGGTTTTGTGCTTTTTATATTTATTATTGTTTGCCGCAAACATAACACAACGTGGACAGTGCCGTCTATGTATGTAATAATATGTTTGTTTTATCTCTTTCGTGACACAGAGGGTCTGTACTCTTGTGTATGCCGTATCAAAAACAATCAGCTTCTTTTCCGCTCAAGCCGCACGGGCTTTTTCTTTCCCCTGGTCGGCAAAGTAAACAAAACGCCCTTTTCTTTTGGCGGAAAAAGAGCGTGTTTTTAAATTAAGTGTGATTAAACATTAAGAGTTCAGTTTTATTAATCAGTTCAGAAACAATTACTTTCCCTTGTGGGCGACCCGTGGCAGGGTCGCAGATAGAAAACTGCCGTGCTACAGTATAATTTATATTTTACCTGTCCCCGTTCAAAACCACTGTTACGCATATTAACTGTTTCAGTACCTAAAAATGGATAAATCCAAGGGGGGTGCCCCGTGGCAGGGGCAAAGATAACCGATAATGCCTCGGATTTATAAGCAGGTTTGTTTTAACCTCCTTTATTTTTTGTTCGGACATAAATTCAAAAGTTTACGGAGCTGACTGTAGAACCTTTAGGAAAAGCAGACAGAGCGGGAAGCGACTGTCGGAGCGAAGGTACCTGAGGAGACGGAACGCGAGGTGGCGCAGACACCTCCCTACCAGACAAAATAACTGCGCGATGAGGGAGCAAAGGCAGCGATTTTTCTGTACAGCTTTTCCGAAAAGCACTGCGTACGCTCATTCTGTCGGTAAGGCACAACATAGAACTATAGATAACGGTAGTACAGAAAGGAAGTTTTTTTAATGAACGGCAGATTAAGTCATATATATAAAAGAACAGAATAACCTGACTCCGTTATCGTGTTCGGATGAATTCCTACAAGTGGCGCTTTGTTTACTTTGCCGACCAGGGCAAAGTAAAAGCCCGAGCGGCTCGAGCGTGTAGAACATAAAAGAAAGCCGTTCAGTAAATCATAAAGGTGAAATAAAAAACTAAAGCAAACTATGCAGTGCAGCAGATACGGCACGCCATATCCCTACTGTATCGAAAGTAAAATCAGTTTTTTAGACTTTTTATTGTATATTACAAAAATACCCTCAAGCGCAAAGCCTGAGGGATTCCTTTTATTGCTGAGGTATTTCTATGGGAGTAGTGAAATATTTCATGTCACCCTCGTTAAGGTGTTTACCGACCTTTTTGAAATAGCTCTCTGTAGCCTTTTCCCAATCGGAGTATTCATTCTGTCCCCTTTTGTTCTGAAGGCCGTATTTTTCCTTGAGATAAAGTGAAATATAGTTTGTAAACTTTATCGAGCCGTGGATATTTGTATGCTCCCTGTCGTAAAAGTCGGTGCTGTAATCTATATCCGCTTCCTCATCAAGCTTACGGAAATCGAGAACATCGAAGCCGCCCTTTTCGAGCATTTCTACGAGAGTATTCTGCATACCTATTCTCTCTTTGCTTTTAAGTCCCTGAGGAGAAACTACGAAGAGAACCTTTACCCTCTCGGTGTTACAGTAGTCCATCAGCTCAACTATGCTGTGACGAAGACCTTCCTCAAGGTCGCTTCTGAGAGTGAAATCCTTGAGTCCTCCTGTAGCATCGGTGCTTGTCTTAAGGAAGGAGCCGTAGGTATTACCGCCCTTGTAGACATCAGGCTTTTTGTTAAGGTCGAAGTCGGTCAGCTTATTCCATCTGGTGTGATATTTGATTATGGGGAAATAAAGCTCCATTCTTTCCTCGGTGCCGTGACCTGCAAGGTCGCAAAGATAGTCGAGCATTTTATACTTGTTCACCGTGGCGGGATAGTTATCAAGCAGACCGTGTAAAAAACGAAGGTCATACTCTGAATGCTTTTCCTTGTCAGTGTGAACAGAGGTGATATTGACTATATAGACAGCATCAGGATGGTCTTTTCTGGCATCGTCGATAAGAAATCTTGCCGCCTGAATGGGCTGCATAATACTCGAAAGAGGATAAACAGCAAGTCCGTGTTCATACCAGGCGTAAGGCGCTGTCCAGAAAGCGTAGGTGGTACTCGAGCCGATAATAACAGCATCAAGTGCACCCTCCCTCTCCTCAAAGAAGCCTGTCATTCTTTTGTAATCTCGGGCATCCTCATTACCTGTAAGCACAGACTGCACCTGAACGAAGCAGATGCAGAATATGAGCAAGAAAATAAATGCCGTTAAAATGGATTTAAGTTTCATTATAAATTCCTTAAAGCACGTCTTAAAAGTTTACCGTTGAATGAGCGGGGAATAAGATCAATCTCTTCAATAACAGAGGGCACCTTATAAGGCTCAAGCTCACCCGCAATATAAGCTCTTATGGCTGTGGAATCAAAGGCACAGCCCTTTTTCATCTGAACGAAAAGTTTGGGAGTATTACCCTTGAGAGGGTCAGAAATACCGATACATCCGCAATCCTCGACGCCTTCCATCTTTTTGACTACATCCTCGATTTCATCGGGAGAAACCTTATTGCCGGCTACGTTGATAACGTCGCCCTTTCTGCCTAAAAGGATAATATCTCCGTCCTCGTCGAAATAGGATTCGTCATTGGAGTAAATACCGCCCTCAAACATAACCTTGGCGGTTTCCTCATCATCCTTCCAGTAGCCCTTCATATTCATAGCGCCGAAGGAAGCCAGAAGGCCTGTGTTATTCTCTGTGGCATCGATTTCATTACGCTCCTCGTCAACGATAACAATTTTCGCATTATGAGTAGGCTTACCGATACATTTCGGCTTATCCTTACCGTCATTGAAATCGTAAATACAGATGCATCCGCTTTCGGTGCTGCCGTAGAAATTATAAAGATGTGTATGGGGAAGGAGTGTGCGGATGGTTTCCTTGTCTCCGTCAGCTAAAGGTGCAGAGCCGAACTGAATGTAACGCATTACATCCTTATAATCGGCAAATTTGCCCTTAGAGAGCTTAAGGAGTACGGTGAGGGCTGTGGGCACAAGGTCCATAGAGTTGACACCGTATTTATCCATAAGTCCGAAGAAGCCCATAACATTCATAACGCCTGTGGCAAGAACTACAGTGGCGCCCTTTACCATATTGGCATAGTATCTTCTCAGACCGTGTGAGTGGTTAAGGGGTGAGGGAATCATTTCCACATTGTCCTCTTCCATTTCCACACCGTACATTACATTTTCGGCAAGGGCTATATTATTGCCGTTGGTTATGGCGATGCCCTTTTCCTTACCTGTGGTACCTGTGCTGAAAAGAAGCTCGCAAACAGTGTCTCTGTCAGAAAATTCATAGGAAACAGTCTGTGCATTTTCTTTAGCACTTGCCGCAAGAGAAGCCATAGAAAGATACTTTATGTCACCGCTTTCCTGCTCTTTGAGAGAGACAGCAAGTACAGCTTCTGCTGTTTCGGCAATTCTTAAGGTTTTGTCCCAGGCACAGTTACGCTCAACGGGAACAAATACACCGCCGATAAGCTGTACAGCTAGCGCTGCGGCAAGAAAATCGATAGTCTGTGAAGCCTCGATAACTACCTTGTCATCCTTTTTTACGCCGAGAGACTGAAGCTCTGCGGCAATATTAAGAATAAGCGTCTTATATTCACTGTAGGTTACACTGCCCTTTTCGTCAGCAAGGCAGATTTTATCTTTCTTTGTTTCGGCGTGTGAAAATACCGCCTGAACAACTGAACTGAACATTTTTTATTCCTCCGAATCAGGTAGTACTGAATGCAGGCCAATAGGTAAGAAGAAGGTAGCCTGTGATACTCATTAGTGCAATAACTATAACCGCCATACCTATACCCTCTTTAAGCATAAATTTAGGCTTGAGTCCGTAGCCCACAGGAATGGCACGGATTGAGGTGGGAAGCATATAGGAAAGGTTAACACCGATGGAAGCGATATAAACATAGGGAATGGGATCCTTACCCATACCGTTTACGATGCTGATAACGATGGGAATAGCCACAGCGGCCGTAGCGGTATTGCTGGTAACGTCGGAAAGAAGAAGGGTCACTGCAACAATGATAAGCACCGTAATGAAGCCGCCGTCAAGATTCATACCGGAAACAAGTGCGCCTATATCGTCTGCGGCACCGCTCTTATTGATGAGAGTACCCAGTGCAAGACCGCCGGCAAAGATGTAGATAAGCTCCCAGAGAATTTTGCCCTGAGTGTGCTTCCACTTCATAAGTCTTTCGCCGTCCTGCTTTTTGATAAAGAAGGAAAGAATGGCACAGGCAATGAATACATAAGCAGGCTTGAGGCCGGGAAGGAAATCCTGATAAAGCTGACGTGCAAAGGAAAGAACTGTGGCCACAACAAAGAGAAAGAAAGAAATAATCTCTTCCTTGGTCATTTTGGGCATCTCCTTATAAACAGAGACGAAATATTCCTTTGAGCCGGCCAGACGCTCACCCTTTTTGCAGTGACGTAAAACGAGATAAATTACGTTGCTTACTACAAGGACAAGCATAACTGGAAGGAAACGTATTACCCATGAGGTATACATAAACTCCTGACCTGTGAGTTCCTCGATGTATTCGACGGTAACAAGATTCATAGCACCGCCGAGAGGTGTGGCAAGACCGCCTACACCTGCACCGTAAGCGATGGTAAGAAGGATAAGCGAACCGTTTTTGCTTTCTCCAATGTCCTCTTCACCGATGAACTTGAGCATTGAGACCGCGATGGGCGTAATGGTTGCACATACTACGGCATTGGGAAGAACGGCTGAAAGTGCTGTGGAAAGGACGAACCAGAACACAACCTGTGTGCTGAGATTGCCTCCCACGAGAGAAAGACATTTAGCCGCAATTCTTCTGTCAAGGCCCGTAATCTCCCATGAAACAACGAGAATAGAAGCACCGAGAAGCAGCATAATGGTTTCTGATGAATAGTTTGATATAACCGCTGACATATCAACAAAATTGAACACAGCATTCGCAGCTATGGGCAGAAATGCAGTTACCGCATAATCAACGGGACCTGTAACCCACCACAGAGCCATCCACAAAACCATACCTATGGAGCCTCTGGCACCTGCAGTGGTGAATACATCAGCGGGCAGTAAGAAATAACAAAGTAAAAACAGTATGGGGCCGAGCAGAATAGATATTAACTTTCTGTTCTTTTTCATTTTTTTACATCAACTCCTCAATCATTTCCCACATAGTTTCAGCAGACTGAAAATATGAAGGCTGAATATATTCCATAGTCACGGAAATATCAAAATGATCTTCAATAACGGAAATAAGTGTTACCATACCCACGGAATCAAGAATGCCGTCGTCAATAAGATTTTTTTCCTTAGTGAAATCAATATCGGGGTATGCTTCCTTTAATACGTTTAAAAGTTCGTTCATAGTTTTTTGCTCCTTTTCTTTAAATCAGAATTGTTCATATATAAAGCTGCTCTGATCAAATCCGGGACCGTAGATACCGAAAATGATGACAGCAAATATACCGAGTAAAATAATCAGCCATCTGAATATAAATCCCTGCTTCTGCAGCTCGTCGCGTACGCTGAATTTTTCCTGTAACATATCGACCGTCCACAGAACAAAGATGGCAAACAGTGCTAAAATAATGTTATCCTTGTCAAGGCCGTAGCCGTAAAGTGCTTCCTCAACGATAAATTCAAAATGAAAACCGCTTAATGCTCTTCTTAATATATCAAAGGCCTCGGAAAGACCGTTTGTTATGAAGAACACTCTGCCGATACAGCAAAGAATGAATGTACGGGTCATCTGCCAGAGCTTCCAGCTGAAGGTTTCGGTGCTGATACCGAGTCTTGAGTTTATCTTACCGTTAAGGTCGGCAAAGACAGTTCCCGAAATAATAAGCGCTGCGTGGAACATACCCCAGGTTACAAAGCCCCAGGAGGCACCGTGCCATATACCCGTTATCACCCACACCACGAAGGCAGGGAAGCAGGAAGCAAACATTTCACCCGCTTTTTTAACTTTACTGTTCTTTTTGACCTTTTTAACGAGCTTACTGACGGAGACGGGATAGAAGATATAGTCCTTGAACCATTCACCCAATGAAATATGCCATCTGCGCCAAAATTCGGGCATCGTTTTCGAAAAATAGGGATGATTGAAGTTTTTGGCGAGCTTTATGCCGAACATTTCCGACACACCCGAAACGATGTCGATACAGCCCGAGAAGTCAGCGTATATCTGCACGGAATAAAATACCGTGGCAATGATTATAATGAGACCCCTGTAATTTGTGTAATTGCCGTAGATTTCATTGACGAAAACGCCGAGTCTGTCAGCAATTACAAGTTTTTTAAAAAGACCCCACAGAGCAAGCTGTGCACCCTTGGAAACCGTAACGGGGTCAAAGCTGATTCCGCCGTCAGGCATCTGTGCTCTGATTTTATCGTAACGGTCAATGGGACCCTGCACAACATGAGGGAAATAGGTCAGGAAAAGTGCATAGTTCAGAAGAGATTTTTCTGCCTTGTATCTTTTCCAGTAAATATCGAGAACATAGCTTACAGCCATAAAGGTGTAGTATGAAATACCCAAAGGCAGTATCAGGCTGAACATCGGGATTTCTGCTCTGCCGAGCCTTGTGAGAAGAGCATTCACATTTGTAAGGATGAAGCCCGTATACTTACAGACAACGAGAAGACTCACAGCCACGAGAAGTCCGCCGAGAAGCACCCATCTCGCTTTTTTCTTGCTTTTCGCTCTTACTTCCTTTTTCTCTGCCGGTGTCTGACAGAGTTTAAGCATATCGCCCTCTTTTTTGTATATGCGACCCATCACTCTTCCCGTGAAGTATGTAGCAAAAAGAGTAACGGAAATAAAGGGAAGATAACTGAATCCCGCATAGCAGTAAAAGAAAATATTCGCAATAAGCAGTATGTATTTCTGTGCCTTTTTCGGGAAGATGTAAAACAGCAGAAGAGCTACTGCTGAAAAAATCATAAAAGAGGCCGATTGATAACTCACTCTTTAAGCCGCCTTTCTTTTACAAAATTATATATAAACCAAGCAATTTTACCATAAAACAAGACCGATTTCAATAGTTGAAACCCCTTTAATTTTTCATACAGATAATTTCGTACCCTGAATATTTTAATCATAAATGTGAAAAGATAGTGAAAAACGCACAAAAAAGGTGATTTGATTTTATGAAAAAAAACACTAAAATTATCAGAGGCTACAGAACAGTCATTGCTTTAATTTTGATTTTTACCGTTCTGGTCTTCGCTTCTTATGTACAGAAAGAGGAAACGGGAGCCGTATATACTCTTTCGAAAATCGGTTCACGCGGTAACGAAGTAAGACAGATACAGAAAAAACTCCGTGAACTCGGATATTACAAGGGAAGTGTAGACGGCATTTACGGCACAGGTACACAGAAGGCTGTCAAAAGCTTTCAGAAAAACTGCGGCATAACCGCTGACGGTATCGCAGGACCTAAGACCCTCAAATATTTAGGCTTATCCTCCTCTTCATCGGGCTCTTCGGGAGAATTTTCAGGCAGTGACATTAACCTTTTGGCCAAGCTCATAGCCGCTGAGGCAAGAGGTGAAAGCTACACGGGACAGGTAGCCGTAGGTGCCGTGGTGCTCAACAGAGTTTCCCATTCATCCTTTCCCGATACGGTGGCAGGTGTGATTTATCAGAAGGGTGCTTTTTCCTGTGTGAACGACAGTAACTGGAGTGTGGCACCTAACTCCACCTCCCTTAAAGCCGCAAGAGACTGCATTAACGGATGGGACCCCAGCGGCGGTGCTATTTACTACTATAATCCCGCCAAAACAAGCAACAGCTTTATGCACTCGAGACCTGTCATTACTACTATCGGAAGGCACGTGTTCTGCAGATGAAAATTCGCAATTCTGCCTTGACATAAAGCCTGCTTAAATGTTATCATAAAGGAAAATTAAAGCAAGGGAGAAGAAATATGAAATTACCTGCATACCCCATAAGCACCATCGACCCTCATTTCAGTATCTGGTCCAGAACAGATAAGATAAATGAGAGCGATACATATCTCTGGTGCGGAATAAAAAAGAGAATCACAGGTACCGTTACCTTTGACGGTGCTGTTTACAGATTTTTAGGTCTCGGTAAGGAAGATAAAATAGAGCAGAAGGAAGTTAAAATCACTCCCTTCGTAAGCGAGTACATTTTCGGAAACGAAAAATTCACTCTCACCTTCCGCACCTGGTCACCCTTCCTTTTCGATGATTTTCACATTATGGCTATGCCTGTTTCCTATCTCGAATGTGATGTAAAGGCTACGGACGGAAAAGAACACTGTATTTCCGTGGAATTCAAGGGCTATGACGAGTTATGCATAGGTAAAAAGAAAAAGCAGATAACCAAATACACAGTAAACATCAAGGGCAGAAAAGCCGTAAAAATGGGCCTTACAGACCAGAAGCCCCTCAATGATTCAGGTGACACCTATGCCGCCGACTGGGGCTATGTATGCTTTTCCGGGGAAAAGGTTTCAGCAGCTGCTGATGGTATCGGTACAAGCGCTGAGGTCACAGACAAGGAAGCCTCATTCATCTTCATTCTCGCCTATGACGATGTTTATTCCATAAACTATTTCAGTCAGAAGCTCAAAGGCCTGTGGACAGAGAAATTCACTGATATTGAATCTGCAATCGCTTTCGCAATCGATAACAGAGACAGCCTTTTCGGTAAAATCAGAGCACAGGAGGAAACCATTCTTTCTGACAGTGAAAGATTCGGTGAGGCTTATCAGCAGATTCTTTCTGCCGCCGCGAGACAGGTTATGGCAGGCCACAAGCTCGTCAGAAACAATGAGGGTCAGCTCCTTTACCTTTCAAAGGAATGTCACTCAAACGGCTGTATAAACACCGTAGACGTTTCCTATCCCGCTATGCCTATGTATCTT
>JAZNMU010000029.1:0-5379 GCA_045579865.1 Acutalibacteraceae bacterium | reverse complement strand
CTCGAAATAGGAGAGCAGACAAAGATTAATCTTGCTCCCCGTGTGAGAATGACCACAGTTTATGCCTTTTCTCAGTCACTTAACGGCAGAGTGGCGAATACCTGTAACCTTTCCGAGGATTGGGTAGGCTATTCCACCCGTTACGGTGACAGTGCAGGCGATTTCAGTCCTCTGGCACACCTTACAGTTCAGGAGGTAAAGGAAGTGGGCAGATGCCTCGGCCTTCCCGAGAACCTCATCGAAAAGGTGCCCTCTGACGGACTCTGCGGTTACACAGACGAGGATAAGCTCGGCTTTACCTATGCCGTTTTAGACAAATACATCAGAACAGGTGTATGTGAGGATGGAAAGACTAAGGAAAGAATCGATTGGCTCAACCGCATCAATGCTTTTAAATTAAAGACTATTCCCGGTTATATACCCGATGAAAAATACATCTGATGAGGTAAAAATGGAAATAAGAAAAACCGTATTATCTGACCTTGACAGGGTTATGGAAATATATGCTATTGCGCGTGACTTTATGGTGAAAACAGGTAATCCGAACCAATGGAAAACCCATAAGCCTCAGAGAGCACTTATAGAAAAAGATATAGAAATCGGTCAGAGCTATGTCTGTACCGAGGACGGAAAAGTAGTAGGTGTTCTTGCTTTTATCCTCGGTGAAGACCCTACCTATAAGGTGATTTATGACGGAAAATGGTTAAATGTGGAGCCGTACGCTGTAGTTCACCGCATCGCCTCCTCAGGCGAGATGAAGGGCACAGGCACATTTATGATGAAATGGGCTGAAAGTCAGTTTCCGCATATCAGAATCGATACTCACAGTGATAATAAAGTTATGCAAAATATGCTGAAAAAGCTCGGCTATACCTATTGCGGAATAATACATTTGGAAGATGGCGATGAAAGGTTAGCCTTTGAAAAATGAAAAAATACAGCACCAAAGGAATTTTCCTGAGGTGCTGTTTCTTGTTAGTATCTGTACTTGCCGTCGGCAACCTTTTTGAGATGCTGTCCGTAAAGGGACTTTCCGTACTTTTCAGCGGCCTTCTTAAGCTGTTCTTCACTTATCCAGCCTTTGATGAATGCGATTTCCTCGGGTGCGGAAATCATAACCGACTGTCTTGTTTCCGTAATGCGTACAAATTCTGCCGCCTCGTGGAGACTTTCTACAGTGCCTGTATCCAGCCAGGCGAAGCCTCTGCCTAAAAGCTTTACTGCAAGGGCGTTTTCTTTGAGATAGCGCACATTGAGGTCGGTTATTTCATATTCGCCCCTGTCAGATTTTCTGATTGATTTTGCATATTCGCTTACTCGGTTATCGTAGAAATAGAGACCTGTTACGCAGTAGTTTGACTTGGGATTTTTCGGCTTTTCTTCTATGGAGATAACATTTTTGTTTTCGTCAAACTCCACCACGCCGAAACGCTCAGGGTCATCTACATAATAGCCGAAAACTGTAGCTACGCCTTTTTCGGCATTCTCTTTAGCTTCGGTAAGAATTTTAGTAAAGCCGTTCCCGTAAAAGATGTTATCACCCAGCACCATAGCACAGCAGTCGTCACCGATAAACTCCTCGCCGATGATGAAGGCCTGAGCAAGACCGTCGGGAGATGGCTGCTCGGCATAGGAAAGATTAACGCCGAAATCACTGCCGTCACCTAAAAGTCTTTCGAAATTAGGCAGGTCTGTGGGTGTGGAAATAATGAGAATATCCTTGATTCCCGCCAGCATAAGAACTGAAAGGGGATAGTAAATCATCGGCTTGTCATACACGGGGAGAAGCTGTTTGGACATAACCATAGTAAGGGGATAAAGCCTTGTTCCTGAGCCGCCGGCTAAAATAATACCTTTCATATTTTCGTCCTTTCTTATCTGTTATTATATTCGGAATACTCAAGTACATTTCTGCACAGGAAAATCAGCAAAAGTGAAATTCCGCTATTGAGTATTGCCATAAAAATGTACATTATTTCAGGATTGAAGGGGAAAGCCATTCCTGTTATTACTCCTACCGCCGCAGCCGGCAGGGAGAATACTACGGTAAGAAGAAAATAAATCATCACTGTGAAAAATTTTTTCTCCGAATCACCCGCAAGTCTCTGTAAAATCAGATTTACACCTATAAACAGCAGTCCGAAGGCAAATCTTGCCACAGCCATAGCGATGCCCTCAGTTACACTGCAGGAGCCGAGAATAATTAACGGTGCGAAGCAGACTGCACTTTCGGCTGCGAGAAGGGGCATATCAGCCTTTAAAAGATAAAGCAGTTTTTTGAAATTACTTTCGGGTATAAGATAAATGTAGGGATATGTGAATTCCTTAGCCCATCTGCCTATACAGACTGTCATAGACATAGTATATACGTTTATGACGAAAAGTGCAATATTTTCTCCTGAAAACATCAGACAGTATATTAAAGAAAAAATTGCCATTACGAAGGATACGGGATTCAGAAGAAGGGGATTACTTCTTTTGTTTTCTTTTTTATGCTTGTATGTTACAGCCGAGGCACCGTAGCCTTTACCGAGACCTGTTTTGCCGACTTTTACATTTCTCGGTGCGGTTTCAGCGGCTTTACCTTCTTTTCTTGCAGTTATGGCAGAATGGCTTATCTGTGTTGCTTTCAGGACATCCTCGTAAAAATCACCTTTGATTTTAGACAGAATGAAATAAAAAATCAAACACAGGAGAACAAAGACAGCTATGCCCGAAATCAGTGCCTGCATATTACCTTCTACTGTTCCCTGAACAGCGAAGGAAATAAATCCGCTGACGGGGAAAAGATACATTATTTTCTCTCTCGAGGCATTAACAAGGCTTTCGAGGGACATACCTGAGATGTATGTCTTATAAAGCAGAATACTGATAAACAGAGCAAAAACACCGTAAAAGATACTCTTGCCTTTTTTTACCCTTCTATCATCGGAACAGGTCAGGGCGTATATAACAGTGGCGAACATCTGCCCTGCAAAAACTACTGCACCGTAGCCGATAAGCACCACGAAAAGTGAAGATATGGGAAGACCGTAGGTGTTGTTTACTAAGGCTGACTGATAAAGGATGAAAAATCCGAGAGTAAGAGATTTGCCTAACTGCTGAAAAAGACCGAAGGTGAGTACGCTTTTTTCTTTTAAAGGCGCAGTAAACATCAGGTTTACGTCAGCCATAGAGAACATAGATGCACCGTTTATGAAGCCGTTTTTCGCCGTCATAAAGAACGCATAGGTATAAAGTGCAAATACTATTGCATAAAACTCGGTTTTATCTCTCAGAAAACTTTCGTGCGGAGTTGATGTTGCACTCGTATAAAAGCTGAAAACTAAAATGAACAGAAAAAGTAACAGAAAAATAATTTTCGAGGGCTTTTTCAGAAATTCTCTGATGCTGTTTTTTGCCCTTCTTGTGACAAGATAAACATAAGGTCTCATCATTTGTCACCTTCCGTAACCGCAAAGAAAATATCACTGAGTGAAGCGCCTTCCTGTCCCTTCAGAACCTTTTCTTTAAGCTGTCCGCCGACCATAATGTAGGCAGTGTCCCAATAATTTTCCACACTGTCAATCATATGGGTGCTTATGAGAACAGATGCGCCTTCATTTTTAAGTTTTAAAAATATCTCTTTAAGATTTTTGATGGCGTGTGGGTCAAGACCGACCATAGGCTCGTCAAAAATAACTACCTTTGGTCTGTGAACGAGTGCACAGCAGATGGACAGCTTTTGTTGCATACCCTTGGAAAGCTCCTTGCACAGCTTATCTTTTTTGTTCTTAAGCTCGAAAAGCTCTAAAAGCTCATCACCGTAGCCGTTATCTTCTTTTTTATAGGCTCTCAATATAAATTCCAGATGCTCACCGACAGTAAGCATATCATAAACAGCAGGCATTTCAGGTATGTAGCCTATAGCAGCCTTTGCATAAAGACTTTTATTGCGTTTACCGTCTACCGTTATTTCACCGTCAAAGCGCAGAAGACCTGCTATGCTTTTTATCAGGGTGGATTTACCTGCGCCGTTAGGTCCTAAAAGGATGGCGATTTCTCCGTCTTTTAACGTTAAGGATATATTGTCGTTTGCTTTTAACTTTCCGTATTTTTTTGTTACATTTTTAATGTCGAGCATATTTTTTCACCTTGCTTTTAATATCAGTCACCTTTAAAAATATCTGCTACATCGTGGATGGTCAGATAGGCCTTAGGGTCGATGCTGTGAACAATATTGCGGAGCTTAGAAATCTGAAATCTGTTTACAACGAAATAGATAACGGTCTTTTCTGCGTTGGAGTGACCGCCTGTCGCGGCGATTTCTTTCAAAATAAAACTCCTTATATAAGATATTTTAATAAATTATATCACATTTACTTTAAAAAAGATATATATATAAGATAAATTAGCATTATTTTTCTCTTTTTTGATTTTTTGGTTTAATATTAACATTATGAATTATTTTCTACACAGTGTTGCATTTTTGCGCCTTTCGTGCTATAATAATTTATATCAAACTTAATGGGAGATTTGAATTATGTCTGAAGTAAAAGAAAGTCGCAGAGTTAAAATGACTAAAATACTGCTTAAGGAAAGTCTTATTGATCTTATGAAGGAAAAGTCTATTCATTCCATCAGCATAAAAGACATCTGTGACGGAGCAGACATAAACAGAAGCACCTTTTACCGTCATTATAACACACAATATGAACTTTATGATGATATCGTCCAAGATCTTGTTGCTGATATCAGTGACATATTTGAGAAGGTAAAGGATGAGGGCTATAAGGCAAACATTTTTCTTACCCGGCTTTTTGAATATATTGAAGGAAAAAGAGAAATTTTTCTCATAGTGCTGAGTGACAAGGGTAATATAGGTGTAGGTGAGGCTTACACTAATATAATATCAAAGTTTATCGACACTGAGACTTATCCTGAGTTTGCGGTTTATGTGGTTAATTTTATTGCCGCAGGTATGACCAGTTTTCTGTGGACCTGGCTTAATCAGGAAAACCGCCGTCCTGCCGCAGAGGTTGCATCTCTTATGTCCAGTCTCATGAGACACGGCCTTGGCAGAGGGATTGACTTTCATCCTGATAAAAATTGATGGATAAAAATTAATACTTTTTGCTTGACAAAGGTTAATAATGTATAGTAAAATCATAATGTTATGAATAATATAATAACTATGACGAAAGAAACCTCTTTAAATGTCATTACAGAGATAATGAGCCTTGGCTGTGAGTTCATTTATGACATAAAGAACGGTCGCTGCTTTCATCAGTTGCTCCCGAAAGGGTAGCCGTCTGACCTGCGTTAAAGGTTACAGAGTGGTGCTTTATGCACAAATCGGGTGGTACCGTGGCTATGTTCACCCCGAGTTTGTGTGTGGCA
>JAZNMU010000028.1:0-7332 GCA_045579865.1 Acutalibacteraceae bacterium | reverse complement strand
ACAAGGGTCGATTTATTAACCGAAGTTAATAAATCGACCGCACATTTTTGCTTATTTGTCAAGTCTTTTTCTATATTTTTTCAAAAAAACAAAACCGGGCTCATTTCTGAGCTCGGTTCGTTTCTTAACTTAATGGTATTGTCCTGCGGGACTGCTTTTTTAATGCAAAATGCAAAATTGCTGAGAATCAACCTTCAAGTATATTTATTATTTCCTTAAATTCGGGTGTGGCTTTGAATTCGTCGGAAAAGCCGTAATCGTTAAGTATACTGCTTTTGATATGCTTTACTGCTTCAAAGTCTCTGTCCTTAGCATCCTTATCAAAGATATGACCCTCAAATAAAGGTGAGTGCATAATGGAAAGTCTGTCAAGAGAATCAAATTTCACGGCAAGCTCGGCTGATTTTCTGAGGCTTCTGAGAGAATTACTGTAATCACCTTTTCGATAATAAAATACGGAATTAAGTCCGTAGCAGGATGAAATCACAGCTTTCCACATAATGCCGTAGTTGCCGTCGCTGTAAATAAAGTTAAGAAAATTTATGATGTTTTCCTGTATTTCTATCTGATAGTCAAGAGAAAATTTTTCAGACTGCCCATACCAGCTCGACATCACATCAAAGAGGGCGTGAATTAAAATTTCCAAAGTTTCGTGAACCTTTTCATCGGATTTGGTGTGGTATTGATAACTGAAGCAATTCAGCTCTCTTGCATATCTTATTGACGGGAGTGTCTGAATAATTTTATCGGCATCCTCAAAGGTTATACCGCTGTTTTCAATGCAGGACATTCTTTCCAGAAAACCTATATAGTATTGTTTAGCCTCCATACGGATAGAGTCATCGGTACATCCTCGCTGTATATTTTCATATATAGCCGTTATTTTTGAACTGTGTTTATCAATATCTTTCCAATTAACAAAAATGAACTTAGCCATATATCTAACCTGAACACGGAAATCTGTAGGATATTTTTCCCGTAGAGTATCAAGGGTTTTCCACTTTCTCTCCACATCCCAACGAAGACCATCGTATTCCTCAAGCAGTCTCAGCAATTCTGCTTCATCACGGGTCTCATCCATCCCCAACAGCTCATCCACACTCACACCGAAAAACTTTGACATCATGGGCAGAAGGGTAATATCAGGATAGCTTTCCCCTCTTTCCCATCGGCTGACACTCTGAAAGGAAACAGAGAGAAAATCCGCCAATGTTTCCTGTGTGATGCCCTTTTCATGCCTTAAACGTTTTATATTTTCACCGAGATAAATCTTCATATTTTTACACCTACCGTTAAAAATTTACTGACCGGTCAATTACATAATATACCCTAAATACGATAAATACAATAACTTATTTCTTGAATATTTTTCTCGCATAGCGAGAATTTTTCATAAATTAAGAGACCGCATCACACGGTCTCTTTTCCTTTTATTCTGCACTCTGCGGCTCAAAAACCTCTTTAGTAACACTCTTGCCCACAGATGACAAGCCATTACCGCTGAGCTCATTTCTCATCAGTCTGTAGGCTGTGGCGGCGATAGGTACACTGATAAGCATACCTAAAATACCGAATACACCCGCACCGATGGTAACCGCCGTAAACACCCACACACCGGGCAGACCTATGGAAGTGCCCACTACCTTGGGATAAATGAGGTCGCCCTCTAACTGCTGTAAAACTACGATAAAGATAATAAAGATAAGTGCCTTCACCGGTGACTCCACGAAGATAAGCACCGCACCTATAGCACCGCCGATAAGGGCACCCACTACAGGGATAAGAGCAGTAAAGGCTGTCACCGCACCCATCATCACCGCATAGGGCAGACGGAGAACGAGCATACCCACGGTGCAGAGGCCGCCCAGAATGAGTGCCTCAGTACACTGACCGACGATGAACTTTTTGAAGGCATCGTCAGCCACAGAAAGGATATATCTTGCCTTATCGTAGAGAGATTTTTTTACGTAATGCTTAGCCACTCTGTCCAACTGACCCGTAAGTTTTTCTTTGCTCAGGAGAAGATATACAGCGAATATAACAGCCAGAACAGCACTGGTAACACCCGACACAACCGAAGACACCGTGGAAATAACCACATTTGCCGCACTGCCAAGACCTGTGGTAACGGTGGAGATAATCTCACCGATTTTCGACTTCCAGTCAATGGCATAAATCATTTCAAAAATATCATCAGGAATGAATTCAAACTGTGAAACATAATCCGTCACTATCTTTATTGCACCGGGCACCTTATCAATAAGGAGCTTTACGCAGTTGACAAGCTGAGGCACCACCATAGCGATAACGAAAGTGATTATGGCAACCAATGTCAGCAGAGTAAGTGCAAGACAGATACCGTTTTTACAGCGGAGAAGATTTTTATTCTGCGCCTTTTTAAATATATGTCTGCCGTAAAAATTCATCAGTATGCTCAGAGGGTAAGCAATAACCGCACCCACTATAAGGGGCAGAACGGCACCGATAAAGGTTTTTATTATGGACGCAGTGGAAGTCCAGTAATGGATGCACAGGAAAAGCAGAAATACGCTTATACCCACACGAAGACAGGTTTTCCATTCTATTTTTATTCTGATTTCATTTTTCATAGCTGTTTTCCTTTCCTCATATCATAGAAATACTTTAGCACAAAAGGAAAGGATTTTCAAGAGAAAAATTAAAATGAAGCGGACACGAAAACGCATCCGCCCCGAAAACCTAAAGGGAGATTTAATTTTTATTCCCACACTGGACTCTTATAGCCCTCAAACCAGCTGTGAAGTCTTTCGTAAGACATATCGAAATATTTTTCCGCATAGTGTGCATCCTTTGAAGCAAACTTTTCGGGAACAGAAAATCTCAAAAGTGCACCGAAATATTCATCCCTGTTTACAAGCTCCATCTTTCCCTCTTCGTCAGCATAAACTGTGTTGATATCCGGATCAATAGGGCCACGCTCTCCGTCAAATTCAATTCCGAAGGCTACAAGAGCAAAATCTGTTTCTGCGAAGGGCATCATTTCAGTTATTTCTATGGCATAATGCTCTGCATAATCATCACTGTAACTGAGAACTACATCACCTCTGAAATGAAGATTGGTTTCCCGGGGGTCATAGCCCGCCAGAAGGTAGCTCCAGTAATAGCCTATTCTCGCCTTATCATCTTCAGCAAGCTTTTCACCGTCGCATCTTGTAATATCCACAAGCGCAAAGTAGCTGTCGCTGACCTGCCATTCATAGGTAGCAGAGCCATCTGAAAGTCTGCCGCCTATCATAACATTACGCTTTTGTTTTGCCTTGGTTACACTTTTAAGCTCGAAACGGTAGCCCTCATCTTCATCGACCACATCTGTATATACTATACTGTCGTCATAATCGAGCAAAATGGCACCGTTTCCGTTCTCACGGCCTGTAACAGCAAATGGGTCTGTGGATTTTTCATATTCTTTGTCAAACTCCTCCACGCCTTCTGCGCTTCCTGCATTGAGTATGTTTTCCCTTAAATCCTCCTGCGTTTTAATTCCGCCGAAGGTGAAATATCCCGTAGCCGCACCTACCGCAGTACCTAAACATACTAAAATGCACACTACCGCCGCAAGGCTCATAACTGTTCTCTTTTTAAACATTTTATTTCTCCTTTCGTATTCTTCTACCTCGTGCATTACCGAGGCAATCATTTGTCTGTCAGATTTCATAATCAAAACCGTCCTCCTCTAACTGCTTTTTCAGTGCCTGTCTTGCCCGTGTGAGCAGGGTATGAATGTTATGGACCTTTTTATTCATCACATCGGCGCTTTCCTTATTGCTCATTCCTTCGAAATATGTAAGCCATAAAACTTCTCTGTATTCCTTTTTCAGCTTACCGAGAGCCTTATGGACCGCCTTTTTCCTTTCGTCAGCGAGATAGATTTCCTCTAAGGTTTCCACATCGCTTTCATAAGAAGGCATATCCTCCCTGTCAAGACTGACATTTCTGTTGTACCTTTTAAAGTAATTGAGGGCAGAATTTTTACCGATGGTGTAAAGCCAGGTTTTAAAGCTTGCGCTGGCTCTGAAACGAGGCTTTTTCGTGAAGAGCTTTACGAAGGTTTCCTGTGTGATTTCTTCGGCAAGACATATATCCCCCGTCACGGAATAAAGATAAAGTTCAAGACCTGCACGGTATTCCTCTATTATGTCCCCTATGGCGTTTTTGTCTCCGTGAAGAAATCTTTCATAATGCTGTGCACCTTTATCCATTAAAGCCCTCCTTTCCTTTCAAGAACCGGTCCTTTCACTAATTAAACAATCCAAGCATAAAAAACTCACACATTCAAAGAAAAAATCATCGGTTAAACCGATGATTTTTTTATCTTTTCAAAAATTTCATCAAAACTTACATCATGACTCTCCTCGCCTTTTTCCTGTCTTTCCTCGAGGATAGTCTTTACTGCTTCCTGTACACAGATATGCTTTTCATAAAGTATCAGAAGCACTGCTTTATGGTTGAGCATATCTCCGTTTGACATTCTTTTCACTCTTCCCATACAGAAGGCATAAAGAAATGCTAAAAATATACAGAAAACCGCCGTGGACCATGCCTTATTCATACTGTAGCTGAAATTATAAAAGCCGTGAGCCAGAGAAGGCATAATAACACTCATCAGGAAAAATCGTCGTGCGGGAAGATGCTTTGTCTTTTCGGGTACAGTCCCGAGTTCAATTAGCTTTCTTTCCTTCATTTTAGCGGTATGCTTTATGTAGTACCAGGTGAGGTAATAGCCCATACTCACCCCGCAGAAAAGATGAATGGGTACCGCCGTTATCATTCTGACGAGTGCCGTTTCCATACCGTACTCAAAGGTATAAAGCAGATTTTCGAAGCCCGCAAAGCCTAAGGAGATAAAAACAGAATAAATTACACCGTCAAAAAGACTGTTAAAATGCTTATTCTTTTTAGTGAAGGCTAAAAGAACCAGCCATTTAAAGCCCTCCTCTACCATTGCCACCACTATAAACTTATCCACAGCAGTGTACAGATCGAAAAGCCACCCGTCCAGATAATTACTGCCGTCCATCTGTGTGGTAAAGGGCAGGAAAATTTGTGTTTCTACCTTGCGCAACCACTCGCTCACCGTAGCTACAGGAAAGCAGATGATGACACCCGAAGCTAAAAGCAGTATAAGAAGCCACCAGGGCTCCTTTTCCGCTCTGTCTTTTTTAAAAACATATATACATAAAAACACCGCAGGAAGTAATGCGGCGGCTACCAGAACTACATTATGCATTATCATTACCTCTGTTTTTCATATTCCCGTAAACATTGTAACACAATAAAAACCATTATTCAAGGAAAATAAAGTGATAAAAAAGTTTGACACAAATCTTTCATATTGATATAATAAAACTATCAAACATAAAGGAGAAAACAATATGAAGAAGAAAAAAATTATAATCATCATCGCAGTGCTTTTAATCGCAGTAGCTGCAGGCGTCGGCATTTTCATTGCTACTGAAAACAGCGGCTACAAAAAGGATGCAACCGACACTGAAGAGCTTTACAGACAAAACATTTCTGAGGTCGGATATAAAAACACCATAGAAACCGCTATTCCTCAGACAGACATTTATACTATTATCGACGACCACTTCCGTTCACCTCTCGCTAAAGGCAAGACAGTGAAGAAAGCTATCCTTATCGGCTATGACGGATGCCGTGCCGATATTCTGGCAGAAATTCAGGACGGTGAAAGCGGTATAAAAGCTCTTACAGATAACGGTGCCGCTCTTAACCTTGTCTACTGCGGCGGTGTAAACTATCCCGAAAAGAATACTCAGGACACCTCCACTGCTCCCGGCTGGTGCTCCATTCTCACAGGTGAATGGGCAGACATACACGGCATAACAGGTAATGACATCACCAAAGCCATGGACACAAAGACCCTTTTCACCTCTCTTACAGAAGAAAAAATCATCGGCAGTGCTTCCTTTATCACCAAATGGGCAGGCCATTTTTCGAGAAGGAATGCCACCTATCTTGCCGAAAAGGACTACTGTGAAACAAATAATCTTCCCGTAAGTTTCGTAAAGTGTAAGAATGACGAGGCAAGTTTCAACTACACTATGGAAGAAATCGGTAAAGATGAATGCTCCGACTTTATCTTCTCCATCTTAGAGCCTACCGATGCTACAGGCCACGGTAAAGGCTTTACATATAATAATCCCGAATACAAGGATGCCTTTAAGCTTGAAGACAGTTATGCACATCAGCTTATCACCGCCATGAAAAACAGAAGTACCTTCGCTGAGGAAGAGTGGCTCGTTATCATCACCTCTGACCACGGCGGCATCGGTACTAACCACGGAAAAGCAAGCATTCAGGAAAGAATGACCTTTGTAGTAGCAGATTATTTTTAAAGGATGAAAAGGAGAAATTAAAATGAAAAAAATTATATCCTTTGTCCTGAGCGCTATCATACTTGTCAGCTGCTTTTCTTTATCGGCATACGCAGAAAATAAAGGCGGTGAAAATACCTTGCAGTTCAATAAAGACGGAAAGTTTACCATTCTTAATATAAGCGACATTCAGGACGGTTACCCTATGAACTCTCTTACAAAAGATTATATTGAAAAGACCGTTGATAAGGTTAAGCCCGATCTGATCGTTCTTACAGGTGATAACATTTCAGGCTATGATGTTCCCGAGAAAAAGGATGCCGAAAATGCCATCAGAGAGTTTATGGATATTTTTGAAGAAAGAGGCATTTATGTTGCCGCAGTTTTCGGAAACCACGATGACGAAGAAACAAAGTTGACTAAAGAGGAACAGCTTGCAGTTTATGAAAGTTACGACTGTTATATCGGTGAAAAGGGCTTCTGCATAAAAGACAGAGTTGGCACTTATAATCTTCCCGTTATGAAAAGTGACGGCAGCGGCTACGGCTTCAATCTCTGGCTTACGGATGCGGGTACATATAACACGGAAAATGACTACGACGGTTATGCCTGCGTATATAAGGAGCAGATAGATTGGTACAAAAAAACATCTGCTGAACTGAAAAAGGAAAACGGCGGAAAGGCTGTTCCTTCAATAAATTTCCAGCATATTATAGTGCCCGAAATTTATGACGCATTAAAGCAGACCAAATTATTATGGTTCGGCCGTATCATAAGACAAAAAAATCCCCTTTCTGACAAGACAAAATTTTATACGCTTCCCGACGGTGCAAAGGGTCAGTTAAGAGAATACCCCTGTCCCCCTTACTACAATAACGGACAGTTTGATGCTATGCTCGAGACGGGAGATATTCTTGCCACAGTAAGCGGTCACGACCACGAAAACACCTTCGAAATC
>JAZNMU010000027.1:0-3743 GCA_045579865.1 Acutalibacteraceae bacterium | reverse complement strand
AAATCTGTGCGAAAGTTCATATTATTTTCTCCTAAACTATTGCTTTTTTCACAATAATGTAGTATTATTGTTGTCGCTTTAAAAAAAGTATATCCAATTTTGCAAAAATATCTTGAAATTTCTTTTAAAAGATGATATGATATACGATGCATATTGATGTAAATTAAGAGGAGGTGTAATGTTATGCCAAACATTAAATCAGCAAAGAAGCGTGTTCTTGTTAATGCAACAAAGCAGGCTCGTAACAAGTCAGCAAACTCAGCACTCAAAACTGCTCTCAAAAAGGCTAATGCCGCTATCGAAGCAAACGCTGAAGATAAGGACGTTGCAGTTAAGCTCGCAGTTAAGAAAATCGACCAGGCAGTTGCTAAGGGTCTTCTTCACAAAAATAACGCTGCAAGAAAGAAGTCTGCTCTTGTAAGCAAGCTCAATGCAAGCAAATAATTTTAACTGAAGATTATGAGATGGGTTTTACCCGTCTCTTTTTCTTTTTCCGTAGGTAAAAGAAAATGCAGAATGCAGAATGCAAAATGCGGAATTGTGGTCGCGGATTGACAGACATATAATAATTTGCATAGTTTTCCGCGAAGGGAATCAGATGTATGGGGGAAAAGATTAAATTATAATTGTTTTTTTGTGGTGTTCTGTCGCTGCTTGTTTTCTGAAAGTTTGCCCGTGATTCCGCATTCCGAATTTCGCATTCCGCATTGAATTGCCTTGTCATTTTGCATTAAATATCCTTTAGTTCTTTGTTTAAATCACCAAAAAAACATTTAGTGTCTATAAACTGTGGAAAATGTGAGGGGGCTGTGCTATAATTAAAAAGTTAATAAGGTGGAGCAATCTGCCTATGTAAAGAAAGAGGAGGAGTTAAATTTGATAACAAAAGTCAAATCATTACTTTCAGACGTCAAAACTTATTGGAAAATTCCGCTCCCCGGACGCTATATGCCCTTTAAGGAAATAGTGGCATATGCAGGCGGCGGTATCGGTGCCTACTTTGTTATTACTATGGCATCGAGACTTATCGTAAGCACAACTAACCTTCTGGTCAGCGGTGCGGTAGGTATTTCTCTTACGGATATGTATGTGCTTTATCTCATATCCACCTTTGCCAATATACCTCTTACAGCAATAAGAGCAAATATGGTCGATAATTCCCGTAACAGAGCAGGTAAGTACAGACCTTATCTTCTTTCCATGGGTATTCCTACTGCTATTATAAGCTTGGCTTATGTATGGTTTCCCTATGAGTCCCTTTATGAATGGTTCCCGAATCCGATTTTCGGTATGGAGGGCGGCTACTTTGCAAAGCTTGCACTGGTGCTTGTTTTCAATCTTCTGCTCCAGTTCTTCTTTAACTTCTTTAATGACGCTTACACAAACCTTATCCATGTTCTTTCTCCCAATACACAGGAAAGAACAGACGTGCTTGCAGTAAAGGCTGTTGTCTATTCTCTTGCACCCTCTATTATGAATATCATTACTCCTATCGTTGCCAAGCGTATAGCAAATAACAATGTATATGATATTTCTGTTTTACGTTTTACCTATCCGTTTTTTGCAATATTCGGTATTGCACTTACTATTCTTATTTTCGCAAATACCAGTGAAAAAATCATTCAGGCAAGAAGCCGCGTAGTTCAGGTTCGCTTTGTCGATGCCTTCAAGGAAGTAGCAAAGAATAAATATTTCTGGATTATTGCTCTTGCCGGATGGCTCGGCTTCCTCGAGGGAGCTTATTCGAGCATCCTCGAATGGTCAGTAACCTTCGGTCATGCCGGTGACGGTGACCAACTTGCTCTCATTTATACCATCACGGGTAATGCTTCTTTGTGGGGTATGCTTCTTGCTCCTGTAGCTGTAAGAAAGTTCGGTAAAAAGAAGGTTCTCGTCGGTGTTAATCTTATGAATGTTGTCTGCATTCTTGCCATGGGTATCAGAAAGGAAAGCCTTATCTGGCTTACAGTGTGTATTTACATAAACTATCTCTTCGGTGCCTTTGAGCAGATTCTTTCTCCCGCTATTCAGGCGGACATCCGTGACTACCATCAGTATAAAACAGGTGTCCGTGTTGACGGTATGTTTGCCACAGTTGCCACCATCGGCGGTATGGTAACTCTCGTTACCTCTTCAGTTCTTCCTTTCGTTTATGAAAGCTACGGTATCTTCGAGGGTAACGGCTACGGAACCGGCGGTCTCGAAATTCTTGACATAAATACCGGTGTCCCCGGTCTTCTTCATAAGGTAATGAATGCACTTATCCTTATGGCTGCTGTCGGCGCATTCCTTAATGTTGTTCCTTATTTCTTCTATGACCTTAAGGAAAAGCAGCAGAAGAGTATCGTACGCATCCTTAAAATCCGTGCTATGTTTGAAGACTACGGTAACGGCGTAACCAATAACAAAACTATCATCGAAGCTATCGATATTATCAGAGCTGCCCGTGAAAAGGCAGACAAAGAGCTTGTTATCCTTGACAAATCCATGGGCAAAAAGGATCGCAGAGCAGCCAGAGAAGAAAACGAAGAAATCGAAATCTCCCGTGCAGTTTGTGCAGAGCTTGAAAAGTTCGAAAACGGTGTTGAAAAGAGAAAATACGAAGAGTGTCTTAAATTCTCGCAGTCAGGTCTTATGGGTCTTTATGAGCTTAAAAAGGAGGATATCCTCAAAGAGCTCGCTGCTGCCAGAGAACTGCCCAAGGCAACTGCAGAAGAAAAAGAATACCGTAAGTTTAGAATTGACACTGCTAAGAATAAACTTGCTGCACGTAAATCTATGGACAAATATTATAAGGTTCCCGAAAGCTTTATTCAGCCCGGCTATGAAGAACTTGACAGACTCTTTGACAGAGAAGATGATATCAACACCGAGCTTAAAGCTCTTTACGAAGCAAAGGCAGCAGCCAAAAAGGCAAAGGATTCCTATGCTCTTAAGGATATCGGTGAAAAGATCAAAGCACTTGAAACCGAAAAGAAGAGTATTCAGAAGGCCTCCAAGGCTGAAATGGATAAGCACGCCTTCTTTGCACGTGCCGCTAAGCCCTATCTCGATGCACAGCGTATCGTAAATGAAAGAGAAAATACTCTTCATTTCGAGGAAATTGCTGCTAAGTACGATGAAGCAAAGGCTGCAGAGGAAGCAGCACTTCAGGCACAGATCGATGAACAGAAGCGTCTCGAAGCTGAAAAGGCAGAAAAAGCTGCCGCTATCAAAGCTGAAAAAGCCGCTGCCAAGGCAGAAAAGAAAAACAAATAATTAATTGCATTGTGACGGTAATCGGCTTCGGTTACCGTCACATTAGCAACAGGACAAATAATATTATTAATTAGAAAAAAAGGAAGGTTCAAAATGAAGGTTTTAGTTGTTAACGGAAGCCCCAAGGGCAAATACAGCGTAACACTTCAGTCTACGGAATATCTTAAAATTAAATTCCCCTGGATTGACTTTGATGTTATTCATGCAGGTCAGCAGATTAAAAAGATAGAAAAGGATTTTTCAGAGTCTGCAGAAAAAATTGCAGAGGCAGATTTTATCATCTTCTCTTATCCTGTTTATACCTTCATCGCTCCCTGTCAGCTTCACCGCTTTATCGAGCTTATGAAGGAGCATAAGGTAAATGTAAAGGACAAGTTTGTTTCACAGATAAGCACCTCGAAGCATTTTTACGACATCACAGCTCACAACTACATCAGGGACAACTGCTTCGATATGGAAATGAAGTATGTGAAGGGTCTTTCCGC
>JAZNMU010000026.1:0-1576 GCA_045579865.1 Acutalibacteraceae bacterium | reverse complement strand
AAAACAGATGCTCTCAGAAATGCTTACGGCATTACGGTTAAAGCATCGGCAAAGGAAATCGCAGAGACCTGTGAAAAGATAGTTCTTGCCGTAAAGCCCAATGTAATCGCATCTGTTCTTTCTGAAATTGACAGTATAGTAAAAGAGAAAAATCCGCTCTTTATTTCCATCGCCGCAGGCAAAACTACGGAATATCTTCTTTCCTGTGTAAGCTATGATGGAAATTTCATCCGTGTTATGCCTAATATCAATGCTCTCGTCGGTGCGGCTGTATCGGGCTACTGCGGTACTGAAAATGTAAGTGACGAGGATATGAGCTTTGCAGAGAGTTTCTGTGAATGCTTCGGTACTGCAGTGAAAATCGACGAAAAGCTTTTTCCGATATTCAGCGCTATCGGTGGCTGTTCACCTGCATTTACTTATATGTATATCGATGCTCTGGCAAGAGCGGCAGTAAAAAACGGCATGCCTAAAGCGCAGGCTTTAGAGGTAGCAGCACAGTCAGTTTTAGGCAGTGCGAAAACAGTTTTAGAATCTGCTGACCATCCGTGGGCTCTCGTAGACAGAGTATGCTCACCGGGAGGTACCACCATCGAGGGTGTGGCATCTCTTCAGAATGATGGCTTCGAGGCGGCGGTAATGAATGCCGTTCAGGCATCCTTCGATAAGGATAAAAAAGTGTAAAGTATCTTTTCTCAGGAGGCACTTATGAAAAAGTTATTTGTATTGTTGCTTTTTGTGTTTTGTCTCTTTGTTTTTACAGCCTGTACAGAGGAAGAACTTCCTCCTGAGGATGAATATTCTGAGACTGAAACTCAGAGGAGTCCTGTTTGTGATTTGACAGCAGAGCATAACAAAGTAAAAGAAATGCTCAGTGAGAACAGGGAGCTTTTTACTCAGTCTGCTCTTTTACTGCTCCGTCAGGAAAGCGAGGTTTTACTGATTTTTGATGAAGGAACATTAACCCGTGTGAATCCGGGTGATAATAACTTTAAATCAGCGGATGAATTCTTTAACGATGACGAAAGAGATTTGCTCACTTGCTGTTATAATAAAATCAGTGAAGCTTTTCCCGGTTGCAGAAGTATCTGTATTGAAAAAGTAAGCCCTGAATCGAAAACAGGAATTTATTCGGACTGTGTACAGTTTATGATAAGGACTGATTTCGGTTCTGATTACATTGATTTCGGCATGGTTTATTCGGAAGAAAATATGGACCCGAGAAGTTATAAATTCATAGACGAAAACTGGTACGGATTTACTTTTGCACTTGTGTGATGATAAAAAGAACAAAAGGGAGAGAATAATATGAAGAGAAGGATTATAAAGTTCGTTTCGGTTGCAATTTTTATTGATTTTGTACTGGATGTTTTGTGTAATCTTTTGAGAATTAACATCCCTCTTTTTTCTCAGTCTGTTTCAGTCTCGAATGCATTGGGTTTGTTCGTTTCGTGCATAACCTTAGTTCTGTACTTCCTTTTAGGGTATAATCTCAGCAAAGATAAAACGAGTGCGATCGTTTTCAGCGGTACGATGTATTTTGCAGGCTACTTACCTAATATTATTTCGAGTTTAG
>JAZNMU010000025.1:0-5462 GCA_045579865.1 Acutalibacteraceae bacterium | reverse complement strand
GGAAAGCTTTGGCGTGCCTGCCGATGTTTGCCCTCTTCCTTCTGCTGTGGCAGGGGTTGCCATCGAGGATGATTATCCGAAAATGGGCTGCTGTATGGTCGGCACCAATATGCCCTGCGACGGTTCCATTATGAACTCCACATTCCTCGACAGAAGACTTAATCTTCCCACATACTGCTTCGGTATTCCTCTTCGTTATGACAGTGAGGATGTTCAGGAATATGCCGTTGACGAAATAAAATCACTCATTAAATTCATAGAGGACCAGACAGGTGAAAAGTTCGACTGGGATGCATATTTCAGCAGAATGAAGGATTATAATAAGCAGCTTGAATATGAAAGACAGAAGTGGGATATCAATAAAACACCCTATCCTCAGATGACAGGTGCAGCCTTCTGGCTTTATCGTATTTTCTACTTTAACCTTTCAGGTGGCTCAAACGAAAGGTTCCTTAAGGTTGATAAAAAAGTAAACGAGATAATGCTGAAGGCTTATGAAAAGAAAACACCTGTTTCAAAGCATATGCGCCACAGAGCAGTTGTATGGTCCTGTCCAGCCAACTATTATACCAGTTTTTCAAACTGGCTTGAAAACTGTTGGGGTATGAATGTTGTTATGGATATGGAAACTATGATTTCCTATCTTGAAATTGACACAGAAGATAAAGAGCAGTCCCTTAAAGATCTGGCAAAAACCTATCAGCGCTCAATTATGCGTAAGCATACAAAGGGCGGTTACCGTAATGTAGTCGATGAGCTTTGGCGTATAGTAGAAGAATACAATGCCGACACGGTAATTATGTATGACCAGATTTCCTGCAAGGGTATGGACGGACTTATGGGTATATTTGACGATCAGGCCAGAGAAAGAGGAATCAACTTCATCTGGGTGCGTCAGGACCTTATGGATCCCCGTACAATTTCAAGACGTGAAATGCGTGACCAGGTAAACAAATATATGCAGACGGTTCTTCAGGAAGAGCCTGTAGATGCTTCACTTATGGACTTTGAAGACGACTTAGCTTGGTAAAGGAGAAAGATAAAATGAAATATTTTGGCGGATGCGATGTAGGCTCGACCTACACAAAATGTGTAATACTTGACGAAAACGGCAGAATGGTTGCCAATGTTACTAACAGAAGTAAAATCAATCCCGTGCAGAGTGCTGAAATTGCTCTCGGTGATGCAATTGCACAGGTAGACGGTCTCGAAAGTGCAAAGGAGCTTACATACCTTATCGGTACAGGCTACGGCAGAAACAAGGTGCCTTTTGCTGATGAAAACATTTCAGAAATCAGCTGCCATGCAATGGGTGTACACGTTACAAATCCTGAGGTAAAAGCGATTATCGACATCGGCGGTCAGGACGTAAAGGGCATTGCTATCGATACTGACGGCACAGTAAAAAACTTTGCCATGAATGATAAGTGTGCTGCGGGTACAGGCAGATTCTACGAGGCAATGGCAAATGCTTTCGAAATGACACTTCCCGAATTTTCTAAACTTTCACTTCAGGCAAAAAATACCATTCCCATCACTGCCCAATGTACTGTTTTTGCAGAAAGTGAGGTTATCTCTCTCGTAGGTGAAGGTAAGCCTATGGATGAAATTGCTGCGGGTATTCAGCTTGCGGTTGCGAAGCGATGCTTTGTTATGGCTAAAAAAGCCGGTGCCACAGACAGTATTACCCTTACAGGCGGTTGCGCTAAAAATGACGGACTTAAGGCTGCTATTGAAAAGGTACTTAAAATCAAGGTTGTTGAGCTTTCAACCGATCCTCAGCTTATGGGTGCCCTCGGTGCTGCCGAATACGCCCGACAGAAAGGCCTTGCACAGGTGAAGTAATATGGAAGCAGTATTAATTATTATCGGTATATTAGTCGGTTTTTTCCTGGTGACATTTGCTGTTTATTGGTTCAATCTTGATATGAAACTTATCAGAGCGGTATACGATTGGCTTTGGAAAAACCGTTATGACAAAATGAAAAAGGACAAAAAACTCTGATGGAATTTTTCGATTCGTTGATTTCTGAGGTGTCTGCGCTGACAGACACCTCGGAAAAAATAACTTACGCATATAATAAAGAAGCTCTGTGGACAGATGTGGGCTACAGTCAGGTTATATTGCAGCGCGATACGGCCTTTGAGCTTGAGGGTGCAGGCTTTAATCTTGTTACCTCTTCGGATATTGATGACGGTATCGTTGTGGTAGGTGATGAGCTTAATAATATAACTGACAGTCGTAAATTTGCCAGAATCTGCCTTGTTCAAATAGAAAAAAGAGATCATGAGCAGGAATACTATAAGGTTATCAAGCAGGCTGATTATGTCAAATATCATCAGTTTCCCGAGGGATATATGATAAGAACAACCTCGCGTTCTCACAAAGAGTCCGTAAGGGTTGCCAAAAGCGCCTTAAAAAAAGGAATTTCTTTTGAGAAGGTAGGTAATCTTCTCATTAATAAATATAAAGAAAATCCGAAAGTGAAAGCTGTAAAAGTGATTTTTGTTACGGCGGAAGGAATTGATTACAAAAATCTGGAAGCTATGGCACAGAAAAGCTCTGCTATAGCTGAAACCTTCAATCACATAATGAACAGCATAAAATTTGACTGTGACACCTGCAATCTCAAGCCGATATGTGATGAGGTTGAGGGTATGAAAGAGCTTCATTTCAGAAACGCATCAATGGGAGGGTGACTATGGACAAAAATCAGGTTATCATATTTTTTGATGCTATGGCACCGGATTGGGACAGCAGTCAGGCGCGTAACGAAAATGCAATTTCATATATTCTTGATAAGGGAGAAATTTCTCAGGGGAAAAAGGTGCTTGATGTTGCCTGCGGAACAGGGATTCTTTTTCCTGACTATATGCGACGCGGTGCTGAAATTACCGGTGTAGATATATCTTTTGAGATGGTGAGAATCTCAAAAGAAAAATTTCCCAACATTGAGGTGATCTGTGCGGATGCGGAGGAATATGCTTTTGAAAACGATTACGATACCGTAATGATATATAATGCATTTCCGCATTTTCCTGATCCTGAAGGTTTGATTAAAAATCTCAGCACAGCTTTAAAAGACGGGGGAAGACTTACCGTTGCCCACGGCCTGAGTGAAAAAGAACTGGAAAAATGTCATTCCACCGTAGCACAAGATGTGTCTTTGCCTCTGCCACCGAAAGAAAAAACGGCAGAAATGATGTCGGAGTTATTCTCGGTCGATGTTATGGTGTCCGATGAAGAAAAGTATATTGTTTCCGGTGTGAAGAAATGATATAAAAAATACACGGACTTTATCGAAAATCTGAGAAACGTATTATATCACCGGATTTATAACTGAATACTAAAAACATAACGGTGCCCACAGATGACGTTATGTTTTTTGTTATAAAAAATAATTCATTTTTTGTTATTTTCCCCTTGACAACCACACTATCTTGTGTTATACTCTATCGCAATAGCCCTATGAAACTGTCGGAATCATATGAAACCGATAGCGGAGGAGGCTCTGGAGAAGCTCATTAAATTGAGTGCCCAAGGTGCAAGGCGGTAATTCGCTGAATCTCTCAGGCAAAAGGACAGAGCAGAATAGCAGTAATTTAATACCACTATTCTACATATGTTTTTTCTTTTTCAGTTGCTTTTCAGGGTGACTGATTATTTTTTTGTTTGGAGGAAAAACAAATGGACGCAATTTTAAAAATTGTACAGACAATCAATCTCTATCTTTCCGACTATATTCTTATAGTCCTTCTTATCGGTATCGGTCTTTTCTATACCGTGAAAACCCGTTTCGTTCAGGTGCGTTGCTTCGGTGAGGCTATGAAAAGTGCCTTCGGCGGTATTTCTCTTCGCGGCGGTAAGCAGGAGGGTGGCTTAAGCTCCTTCCAGGCTCTTGCCACAGCTATCGCTGCACAGGTAGGTACAGGTAACATCGTAGGTGCCTGCGGTGCTATCCTTATCGGCGGTCCCGGTGCTATTTTCTGGATGTGGGTAATTGCATTCTTCGGTATGGCTACTATCTATGCTGAAGCAGTTCTCGCTCAGGAAACAAGAAAAGTAAATGACGACGGCTCCGTTGACGGCGGCCCTGTTTACTACATCACAAAGGCTTTCAAGGGCGGCTTCGGTAAATTCCTTGCAGGCTTCTTCGCAGTAGCAAGTATCCTCGCACTCGGCTTTATGGGCAGTATGGTACAGTCAAACTCCATTGGTGAAACCTGCAGTGAAGCCTTCGGTATTCCCGGCTGGGCTGTGGGTATCGTAGTTGCTCTCGTAGCCGGCTTTATCTTCATCGGCGGCGCTAACCGTATCGCAGCTGTTACAGAGAAGATAGTGCCTGTTATGGCTCTTCTTTATATTGTAGGCGGTATTATAATCCTTGCCGCCAACATCAAAGTGATTCCCGAAGCCTTCGGTATGATCTTCAAATACGCATTCGCTCCTCAGGCTCTTCTCGGCGGCGGAATGGGTGCCGCACTTAAAAAGGCTATCAGTCAGGGTGCCAAAAGAGGTCTTTTCTCAAACGAAGCCGGTATGGGTTCTACTCCTCACGCACACGCTCTCGCTAAGGTTGAAAAGCCCCACGATCAGGGTGTTCTTGCTATGGCGGGTGTGTTCATCGACACCTTCGTAGTTCTTACTATGACAGCTCTCGTTGTTATCTCTTCTCTTTACACTAAGGGCGGTATCCTCGAAGCAGGTGTAGCTCCCGACGGTGTAACCAAGGCTAATCTTGCACAACTCGCCTTCGGCAGTGTCTTCGGTGACAAGATAGGCAGTATCTTCGTTGCTGTATGCCTCTTCTTCTTTGCATTCTCCACCATCATCAGTTGGAATCTCTTCGGTAAGGTTAATGTGGTTTATCTCTTCGGTAAAAAGGCTGAAAAGATTTATGCCGTTATCGCAGTTGCCTTCACATTCCTCGGCTCCTGTCTTTCAAACGATCTCGTATGGGAGCTTACCGATATGTTTAACCAGCTTATGGTTCTTCCCAACGTTCTCGCTCTCGCAGTTCTTTCAGGTATCGTAGTAAAGGCTATTAAGGCTAAGGATGCTAAAAAGGAAGCAAAGAAATAATTATCCTTATATAAGAAAAGTCACGCTTCTGCGTGGCTTTTTTCTTGCTTTTAAGGTAAGGATATGCTACTATATTCCTATAAAAGGGGAGTGAAGGTATGAAAAGAGAGGAAATGTACGACTGCTTATTTGAGCAGTTCGAAAAATCCGCACAGCAGTTCTGTCAGGACAGCGAGGGTGTTTTCTGCGAGGTGGCGAAGGAGTATAAGGGTTCAGAAGCCTCGCAGAATATCAAGTATTTCTTTGCGAAAATATACTATAATTCATTTTACGTGAAATTCACATACAGCGCACACGGAACACTGGGCGTGGTGAATAGTATTTTAGGCTGTAGTGTATGTCTTGACAAAAACGGAAGCTCACGTGAAATCCCCTTACC
>JAZNMU010000024.1:0-1556 GCA_045579865.1 Acutalibacteraceae bacterium | reverse complement strand
CATATCCATACCGCCCGAAAAGTCAGCATAAACCTGTACGCCGTAAACCATAGCACCTAAAAGAATGACGAGGCCTTTATACTCAGTGTAATTACCGAAAATCTCATCGGCTATTATACCCATATATTCGGCAAGTGTGAGTTTTTTGATAAGACCCCACAGGAAAAGCTGTGCACCGAATTTAGCCTCACGGAAATCGAAACGGTGTCCCTCAAAAAGCTGAGGTGCCAAATGACCGAAGCGTCCGATTGGTCCCTGGATAATCTGAGGGAAGAAGGACACGAAAAGAGTCATCTTTGCGATATTCTTTTCCGCAGCAAGCTTACCTCTGTAAACATCGACGATGTAGCTCGTGGCCTGCAGAGTATAAAAAGAGATACCCAGCGGCAGAGCAAGGCTTATTTTCGGAGCAGTACCCTCTACACCGAAAAGTGAGAGAAGAGAAAAGGTCTGCTCAGAAAGGAAATTGAAATACTTAAGAAAAACGAGAAAGGCAAAGGATACTGTAAGACCCGCCGAAAGGATAAGTTTTTTCTTTTTCTGCACCTTCTGCTTAAGGGCCTTCTTTTCATCCCTTGTCATATCGGGATGATTTTTCAGATAATCCTTATGTGCATTATTATGCTTGTCCAGAAGCAGACCTGTCACATAAACGACTGCCACCGTCAGAAGCATAAAATAACCTGTACCTATTCCGCCGAAGAAATAAAACAGAAGGCTCGAGCCTAAAAGCACCGTCCAGCGGTACTTAAGAGGGAATACGAAATAAAGCAGAGCCGTGACGAGCCAGAATAAAGCAAATTCAACAGATATTAAAGTCATAGATTTTCTGCCGATATAAAATCGGTTTTACCTCCATATTTTTGACAAAACGAGGCACTGTCCATAAAGAGACAGCGCCGTTTTTTAATCAGTCTGCGAGTTCCTCGATAAGCTGTACCATAGCATCGACTGTGTCGAAGTTTTCGGGCTCGAGGTCATCCACACCGATGGTGATATCAAACTCTGCATTGAGCTCTGCCACGAGTGACACAATGTCAAAGGAGTCAAGGATGCCGTCGGTTACGAGTGCTGTTTCGTTTTCGAAATCAACATCTGCACGGAGTTCGCGGAGAATGGTTAAAAGTGTTTCTTTCATAATTAAAATCCTTTCATGTATAATTGTTCGCATAACATACCGTCCTTCTGAAAAAGGATACGGTCATACAATGCGACAGCTGACAGATTTTCGCAGTCTACCCACAGTCTTAAAACCGTAAGCTCTTCCTCCCTTGCCGAAAGAAAGCATCGGTTCATCAGTGCCGCGGCAAGACCCTTTCTTCGGTGAGCAGGTGAAACAGCCAGATGCTGCACCAGTGCCTGTTTACCGCTGACGGAAAGCACCGCCACGGCGGCAAGTCCGCCCTCAGAGTCAAGGACCGTAAAAAGGTGTCCTTCCTCTGAAAGTCTTTTCAGTTCCTCACCTTTAGGAAGAGGTGTGCTTTTTTCGTCAAGAGTTTCCTTCCATAAATCACTGAGCTTTTCACAGTCACAGTAATCGGTACACATTCTGTACC
>JAZNMU010000023.1:0-5921 GCA_045579865.1 Acutalibacteraceae bacterium | reverse complement strand
CCGTCACCGTTTGCGTCACCGAGAAGAGTGATAGTTGCTCCGTTTTCAGCATTATCCACTGCTTCCTGAATCTTTTCGTATTTCTTACCGTCAGGAGTTGAAATAATATAATCCTTGAGAACTACTTTGAAGTTTTCTCCGTCAGCCACTGCTTTGTAGTCTTCGGCACAGTAGTCTGCTACCTTAGCATCAGCATAAGTACCACCGTAAAGAGTAATATTTGCCTTTTCTTCGAAGGCAGATGTCTTTTTGAATTCACCTTCAAATGTACCGCCCTTGATAACGAGTGCTGTCTTTTCCGTGAAGCCTTCTGCGTAAGCATAAGCGCCGTATTCGATATCACCGATAACCGTGCCTGTGTAGTTTTCGTCAAATGTAACATTGACACCCTCGGGATATGCACCTAAAAGGTTGTACCAGAGATCTAAAGCTACATGGTCACTGCTGATGTTGCTTTCGCCTGTAACGAGAATGTCACCGCAGTTATCTGAGAGTGCATAGGCGTACTGATAATCTACACCTGTTACATCCAGGTTCATATCTTCTACGGTAAGGTCAGCGTAATTCTGTACGAGAAACTTTACTTCCTTGCCTGCTTTGAGGGTACCGTTTTTAAGTGTTACCTTTGCGCCCTTGAGAAGCTGTAAGCCGAGGGTTTCTGTACCCGCTGAGCCTACGAGCTTACCGTCTACTGTGTAAGTATGACCATCAAAGTCGAAGGTGATGTCTTTACCTGAGGGAACTACCACGCCGTCACCGTTTGCGTCACCGAGAAGAGTGAGAGTTGCTCCGTTTTCAGCATTATCCACTGCTTCCTGTAGGCTTTCGTAGAGAGTCTCACCGATAGTAGCGATATATCCGCTCTCTTCGCCTTCTGCGGCAAGCGCAGGAGTAAAGCCTGCAGAGAAAACCATCAGAAGAGCCATAGCTAAGGCTGTCAGTTTTTTGATAATAAATGTTTTATTGCTTTCCATTTTCATTCGCTCCTTTTCAGAGTTATTGGTTAGTATATATTTATCCGTCAGCATCAGAGTTTTATCTGACGGAGACTTTCTGCATTTTTAAAGTGAACACCTATTATACCGAGTTCACCGAGCTTTTCCACATTGGCAAGGCTGTCATCCACCATATAAATTTCCTCATACACCTTTCCGAAGGAGGAAACACAGTGAAGATAAATCTTCGGGTCAGGCTTGGCCATTTTAAGGTTACAGGAAATGAACATTTTATCGAAAAGATGAGTGATGCCGTTCTCTTCGAAAATCTTTTCCACAAAGCCGAGAGGCGCATTTGAGAGAAGTGCCACATCAGCCTTTTCACGGATTTTTTCTATTTCATCCACCATATAAGGACGAAGGCGGATAAGCTCATTCCATTCACTGAGAATATCATCCTTTTTCATTCCGAGCTCTGCCGACATACGGTCGAAAAGCTCCTCACGGGTTATCTCACCAAGGTCGGCGGGAATGAAATATTTATCCTTGAGAACCCTCGCTGTCTCTTCGTCGAAATGCCTTCTGAAAAAAACAGGTGCGATTTCATCGAAGATAACGCCGAAGCAGTCAAATATAACCAGCTTGTTTTTCATTACATTTCTCCTTTTCTGTAATATCTGTCCGTTCTTTTCAGGTATTCTGCGAGCATTCCCGTCCAGTCGGTCTGAATAAAGTCAAAGCCCTTATCCGCCAGCCAGCCCCATCCGTAGTCTTCACTGACCGTCAGAGCGCTGTCATCACTGTGACCGCCCGAAAGCTGTTTACGGTAATCATAAATTATGGCGTTTACCCACAGAAGCTTACCGTCGGAGTGCATCCTTTCCCTGAACTCCTCTGAGGCAAGATAAGAGGTGTCCTCCTTAAAAAGAACCTCAGCACCGATGTAGTTGATTTTTCTTTTCATCAGTTCTTCATGGCAGTTATGCTCTTCGCTTACGATGGGTATAAAGGGCAGGTCGGGAGCCAGATTTTCCAGAAGGTCGAAAACCTTCTTCGAGGGCTTGCTTTTGACCAGACACTGCTCAGTCATTCCGTGAGCCTTAATGGCCCTGTATATTTTTTCGGGTGCCGACCAGAATTTGTCGATGTTTATGTAGCATCTGTCCTTGAAGTTATCGAGAAACTCATCGAAATCCGATACGGTAAACTGTGTCTTTGTACGGTCGTAGTTCACATAATGCTGTTTTTTTATTACACTCAGGGGCAAAGCACCGAAATACAGAGGCTTACCGAAATGTGCCATTTCCTTCATCGGATGGAAAAGATACAGCTTTCCGTCACCGCTGACACTCACATCCGCCTCGATCATATCCGCACCCTGCTTAAGAGCGATTTCATAGGATGCCATGGTGTTACAGGGGATGTTACCTCCGCAGGCTCCTCTGTGTGCTACTATTATGATGTTCTCTTTTGCTTTTTCGGTAATACTTTTCATCCTTCTTACCTCTTTATATATAGCTATACATTATAAGTATAAAGCAAAGTTACCTTTTAGTCAAGAAAAACAGTGTTGACAGAAGGCTTTTTTTATGATATTTTACCTGTCGGAAGGGTGTAAAAAGTCTCTTCCGCAGAAAAGTTAATAAAAACGTTACAGGTGTCGGGCAGATAAGATAATTTTATCTGTCAGGTGAAAAGGGAAGCGGGGTGAAAGTCCCCCACGAACTCGTCGCTGTAAGGAAGGAGTCCTTTTCCATTATGTCATTGTCTCTCTGTGAGGCGAGAAGACGGAAAAGGGTGATGAAAGCCAAGTCAGAAGACCTGCCCGTAACGATATTGTGGAGCTGCGAGTAACCGGCTTAACGCAAGGACATATTTCACAGGATAACTGTGTGCCTTTGCGACCTTTCAGGGTCGTTTTTTGTTTCCTTAAGGTGACGGAAAGGTCACCTTGAATGTGTCTGCTCACAATCTTTTATTGACAGACAAAAAAGAAAGGAAATGAAAACAATGAAAAAGAAACACATTTTCGCTCTCCTTTTAGCGGCTGTTTTAGCTGCAGGTATGTTCTTCGCATACTCCGCTTTCAGCGAAAAGCCTGCAGAAGGAACCAAGGAAATCACAATAGAGGTAGTCGATAACAAAGAAGCCTCCACTCTCTATGAAGTAAAAACCGATGCCGAGTATCTTATCGGTGCTATGGAGGACGCAGAAGGTATTGACTTTGACGGCAGTGAAGGTCAGTACGGCTTTACCGTAAGTGAAATCAACGGTGTGGTAGCTGATTTCACCGTGGACTCATCCTACTGGTCCTTTTATGTCAACGGTGAATACTGTAATTACGGCATTTCCGAACAGCCCGTAAATGACGGTGACGCTTTCAGAATCGTTTACAGCGCCTACTGATATGAGAAGTAAAACTTCAGTTTTTGATGTAGCTCTGATAGGCATAATGGTCGCTGTCATAGAAGTCTGCAAGGTGGCGATGATGGAGCTCCCGAATATCGAGCTTACCTCCTTCTGGCTCCTTATGTTTTCTAAGCATTTCGGTAACAGGGTTTACTTCGTCGTTCCCATTTTTATTCTCATTGAGGGCGCAATTTTCGGCTTCGGTGACTGGTGGGTTATGTATCTTTACGCCTGGCCTTTACTTGTACTCGTTGCAAAAATTTTCCGCAAAAGCGACGAGCCTCTCACCTGGGCGATTATATCAGGTCTTTTCGGTCTTAGCTTCGGCTTTCTCTGTGTTCTGAGTAAGACCCTGTTTTTAGGCAGTATACAGGCCGCCTTCGCCTGGTGGATAGCAGGTATTCCCTGGGATTTAGTCCACGGCGGAGCGAATTTCATACTTATGCTTATTCTCTATAAGTCTATGAGTAAGGCTATGATGAGAGTAAAGAAAAACATCCTAAAGCAAATATAATACTTTAAATTCAAAGGCACTTACACCCTCGGTAAATTCTTTTTCCGAGGGGATTTTTCTTTATTTCTCTTATTGACATTCGCAGCTTTTAAATGGTATTATTATTCTGTAAAATTATATCCGAGGAGGAAATAAAAATGAAAGCATATAAATTCTGGTTCTGCACAGGCTCTCAGGACCTTTACGGTGACGAATGTCTCCGCAACGTAGCAGAACACTCAAAAATTATCGTAGACGAGCTCAATAAAAGCGGTATTCTTCCCTACGAAGTAGTGTGGAAGCCCACTCTTATTACTAATGAACTCATCAGAAAGACCTTCAACGAGGCAAACGTAGATGAAAGCTGTGCAGGTGTTATCACCTGGATGCATACCTTCTCTCCCGCTAAGAGCTGGATTTTAGGTCATCAGGAATACAGAAAGCCTCTCCTGCATTTACATACTCAGTTCAATGAAGAAATCCCCTACGACACCATCGATATGGACTTTATGAACGAAAATCAGTCCGCTCACGGTGACAGAGAATACGCCCACATCCTTTCCCGTATGGGAATCGAAAGAGAAACAGTGGTAGGACACTGGTCTCTTAAGGCTGTCAAAGAAAGAATCGCAGCCTGGATGAGAACAGCCGTAGGTATCGCTGAAAGCAGTCACATCAGAGTTATGAGAGTGGCTGACAATATGAGAAACGTAGCCGTTACCGAGGGTGACAAGGTAGAAGCTCAGCTTAAGTTCGGCTGGGAAATCGATGCCTATCCCGTAAATGAAATCGCAGAAAGCGTGGATGCAGTTTCTGTTTCCGATGTTAAAGCTCTCACAGACGAGTACTACGAAAAATACGACATTATCCTCGAAGGCAGAGACCCTGCAGAGTTCCGCCGCCACGTTGAGGTTCAGGCTCAGATTGAGCTCGGCTTCGAAAGATTCCTCAAGGAAAAGAACTATCAGGCTATCGTAACCCACTTCGGCGACCTGGGTGCACTCAAACAGCTTCCCGGTCTCGCCATTCAGAGACTTATGGAAAAGGGCTACGGCTTCGGTGCAGAGGGTGACTGGAAGGTAGCCGCCATGGTACGTCTTATGAAGATTATGACCGAGGGTATGGAGGGTGCCAAGGGCACCTCTATGCTCGAGGACTATACATACAATCTTGTCCCCGGTAAGGAAGGCATCCTTCAGGCTCATATGCTCGAAATCTGTCCCTCTATTGCCGACGGCAAAATCGGTATCAAATGCAAGCCTCTTTCAATGGGTGAAAGAGAAGACCCTGCAAGACTTGTCTTCACCTCAAAGGAAGGCGAAGGTATCGCCTGCTCACTTGTTGACCTCGGCAGCCGCTTCCGTCTTATCATCAACGAGGTTGACTGCATAAAGACAGAGAAGGAAATGCCCTCTCTTCCCACAGCCACAAACTTCTGGGTGCCCAGACCCGACTTCTACACAGGTGTCGAAGCCTGGCTCATGGCGGGCGGCGCTCACCACACAGCATTCAGCTACGACCTTACCTCAAAGCAGATGTGCGACTGGGCAGATGCTATGGGCATCGAATCAGTAGTTATCGGTAAAAACACAAACATCGCCGACTTCAAAAAAGAGCTTAAGCTCGGCAGCGTTTACTACAGATGAGGTAAAAAATGGATAAAAGATTAATGATTACCGAAGGAAAAACCGCTCTGGGCATCGAGCTCGGCTCCACCAGAGTCAAGGCAGTTCTCATCGGTGAGGATTCACTCCCCCTCGCTTCAGGCAGCCACGAATGGGAGAACAAATTAGAAAACGGCTACTGGACCTATTCTCTTGACGATGTCCACACTGCTCTTCTCTCCTGCTTTGCTAAGCTTAAAGCGGATGTAAAGGAAAAATACGGCTGTACTCTCACCTCTACAGGTGCTATGGGTATTTCAGCTATGATGCACGGCTATTTGGCCTTCGATAAGGAAGGAAAGCTTCTCACTCCCTTCCGCACCTGGAGAAACACCACTACAGGCGAGGCCTCCGAGGCACTTACCGAAGCTCTCGGCTTCAACATTCCTCAGAGATGGACAGCCTCACACATTTATCAGG
>JAZNMU010000022.1:0-4150 GCA_045579865.1 Acutalibacteraceae bacterium | reverse complement strand
GTTTCTTTACACATCTTTTTTGGTCTGGGGGGTTATTTCTGTTCACTCTTGTTATCTAACATCTTTTGTTATCCTCTCTTTCTACAGAATGGATTTTCTTCATTTTTCTGATTCATCGGGCATCTTCTGGTTTTTGTTTTTTCATTCTTTCTTTTTAATCTATATCTTCAATGCCTGATGTTTCTTATGAAGAATTTTTCGGACTCTTTAAATTCGGTGAAGATTAGTTTTGACATTTTAGTTTATTTTTTTGTTTTTTTATTTTTAATCTTCTGCTTTAAAGAGTTCTTTTGGATTTACCTGTACATTGGTATCACCTTTCCCTTTCTGTGACTATAATATAACATATATTTTCGGTAAATTCAATATCAAAACTGTACAAAGTTAACTTTAGTTTTTCGTTTATTACGCAGAAACTGTGAAAGATGCATAAAATCCGTTGACTTTGGCTCTGAGATTTGGTATGATGGATATGTTGGGGCGCTTATGCCCTGTTTTTATTTAGAGAGCTTTTGGTTTATCTTGACAAAAGGTGCGCTTTCTAATATAATTATAGCACTCAACTAAAGTATAATCCGAAAGGACGATATAAAATGGAAGAAAAAATCATAGTACCCGGTACAGAAGCCCCCGAAAAAAGAAAGAAGATTCTTTCCTGCATTCAGCCTTCAGGTATTCCTACTCTCGGTAACTACCTGGGCGCACTCAAAAACTGGAAGCTTCTCTCCGATGAATTCGACAGCGCTTTTGCTGTGGCTGACCTTCACGCCATCACCGTAAGACAGGACCCCGCCAAGCTCCGTAAGCAGATTATGGAGGTCTTTGCACTTCTCCTTGCTATCGGTCTTGACCCTGAAAAGAACATTATTTTCATTCAGAGCCATGTTCCCGCTCATTCACAGCTCGCCTGGATTTTAAACTGCTACACACAGTTCGGTGAGATGTCAAGAATGACTCAGTTTAAGGATAAATCTCTTTCCCACGCTGATAATGTCAATGTAGGTCTTTTCTCCTACCCTGTTCTTATGGCGGCTGATATTCTCCTTTATCAGGCTGACCTTGTTCCCGTAGGTGCAGACCAGAAGCAGCATCTTGAAATAGCAAGAGATATTGCAAACCGTTTCAACGGCATTTACGGCAAGACCTTCACTATCCCCGATCCTTATATTTCAAAGACAGGCTCTGCCCGTGTTATGTCTTTACAGGATCCTACCAAGAAAATGAGTAAGTCCGATCCCAACCCAAAATCCTATGTTTCTGTTTTCGATGCGCCCGAAACCATTATGAAGAAAATCAGAAGCGCCGTTACCGATTCCGAAGGCGGTGTTTACTACGGCGAGGGCAAGGAAGGCGTTAACAACCTTATGAGCATTTACTCTGCCTGTACAGATCTCAGCTACGACCAGATTCAGAAGGAATTTGAGGGCAAGGGCTACGGCGACTTTAAAAAGGCTGTCGGTGAGGCAGTAGTTGAAGAGCTTCGTCCCGTAAGAGAACGCTATGAAATGCTTATGAAGGATCAGGCATATCTTAAGGAGCTGGCCGCCAAGGGCGCAGAAAGTGCAAACAGGGTGGCAAACAGGACATTAGCAAAAGCTATGAAAAAGTGCGGATTTATCCTTCCGTAAATAACCTCTCCGTCACACTTCGTGTGCAACCTCTCCTTTCAGGCGAGGCTAATTTAAAATTAATATTTACAGTAGGGACACGGCTTGCCGTGTCCTTTGTTTTTTTGAGGCAAGATAAACGGACAGGCTGTGAAAAGTCTGTCCGTTTGTTGTTTTCCTGCGTCCGCTTTTTCCGCCAAAATTCTCCCACTCCCCGTGTTATCATTAAAATCTTCCCTGTAAAAGTATCTGATATATACGATTCCTTTAAAATCTTACACACCTTCTAACAAATTGAACAAAATATGTGAATTGTTTTTTATCATCTTGTAACAAAATAACAAAAACTATTGAATTTTATTTTCAGGAGTGTTATTATGGTATCTGTAGAATTATAAAGGTGGGGAAGTATGCCCTTTTACCTTTAAAAATCACGAATATGAATAAAAAAGAGGGTGAAAAAATGGCTGAAAAAATAAAGCGCGGCGACGATGTTGCTCTTTATCTTTTCCATCAGGGAAACAATATGAAGGCCTATGAATATATGGGCGCTCATAAGGTCCCCGATGAAAAGAACCTCTGGTCATTCCGTGTATGGGCACCCCACGCGAAAGCCATAAGTGTAATCGGTGATTTCAACTCCTGGGATGAATATAAAAATCCGATGGAAAAAATCAACGACGCAGGTATGTGGGAATGTTATATTGCGGATGTAAAGGAATTTGACAAATATAAATTTTTAGTCACTGCACAGGACGGTAAAAAGACTGCAAAAAGCGACCCCTATGCCTTCCACAGTGAAACAAGACCGGGAACAGCTTCAAAAATCTACGAGCTTTCAGGATATAAATGGGGAGACAGTAAATGGATAAAGGCAAAAGAACAGACCAATGTCTATGAGTCCCCTATGAATATTTACGAGGTTCATGCCGGCTCCTGGAAAATTTACGGTGAAGAGGCTCCCTATTCCTATAAGGATCTGGCTGATGAGCTTATTCCTTATGTCAAGGATATGGGCTACACTCACATCGAGCTTATGCCCCTTTCGGAATATCCCTTCGACGGCTCCTGGGGCTATCAGGTAACAGGCTACTTCGCCGCTACATCCCGCTACGGCACACCGAAGGATTTTATGTACTTCGTGGATAAGTGCCATCAGAACGGCATCAGCGTTATACTTGACTGGGTACCTGCCCACTTCCCGAAGGACGAGCACGGACTTGCAAACTTTGACGGTGAGGCCTGCTACGAATACAAGGACGATAAAAAGGGCGAGCATAAGCAGTGGGGTACCAAGGTATTTGACTTCGGCAGAAACGAGGTAATATCCTTCCTCACATCTTCAGCTAATTTCTGGCTCGACAAATTCCATATTGACGGCCTGCGTGTGGATGCGGTAGCCTCGATGCTTTATCTTGACTACGGCAGAGACCACGGTCAGTGGATAGCCAATAAATACGGCGGAAACGAAAATCTTGAAGCAGTAGAGTTTTTAAGAAAGCTCAATTCAGGTATTTTCCGCGAACATAAAAATCCCCTTATGATTGCCGAAGAGAGTACAGCGTGGCCTTTGGTTTCCAAGCCTACGGATATAGGCGGTCTCGGCTTCAACTTTAAATGGAATATGGGCTGGATGAACGATGCTCTGAAGTATTTTTCAATGGACGGTCTTTCGAGAAAGTATAACCATAATCTGCTTACCTTCTCATTCTTTTATGCCTTCTCGGAAAACTTCGTGCTTCCCATCTCCCACGATGAGGTAGTTCACGGTAAATGCTCCCTTATCGGCAAAATGCCCGGTGAGTATGACGACAAGTTCAAGGGTATCCGCTCCTTTATGGGTTATATGATGGCTCATCCCGGTAAAAAGCTTACCTTTATGGGACAGGAATTCGGTCAGTTCATCGAATGGAAATACGACAGCGGACTTGACTGGATACTTCTCGAATATGAAAAGCACAGACAGCTTAAGGCTTTCGTTAAAAAGCTCAATCACATTTATCTTAAATATCCTGCTCTCTGGGAAATTGATTACAGCTGGGAAGGCTTCAAATGGCTCGTCAGCGACGACAAAAATAACAGCGTAATAGCTTTCTCAAGAAAAGACAAAAACGGCGATGAAATCATTATTGCCTGTAACTTCACTCCCGTGAGCCGTGAAAAATATTCCTTCGGTGTGGAAAGAGAAGGCGTCTATGAGGTTATTCTCAATTCCGACAGTGAGGAATTCGGCGGAAGCGGTGTTATCAACTCGGGCGAACTCCATACGACGGGAGAGCCTTGGAATTATTCTCGGGATTCGGTAAAGCTTCGCGTTCCGCCACTTGGATTTTTGGTATTACAACACGAAGAAAACCAAATGAAAGAAATATGATAAAAATAAATAAAACGGAGGCTATTATGTTCAGAAAAAAAGAATGTGTCGCTATGCTATTGGCAGGTGGACAAGGAAGCAGACTTTACGCACTGACTGAAAAAAACGCAAAACCCGCAGTTCCGTTTGGTGGAAAATATCGCATCATTGATTTTACCCTTTCAAATTG
>JAZNMU010000021.1:0-4116 GCA_045579865.1 Acutalibacteraceae bacterium | reverse complement strand
ATTTATTATGAAAAATATTTGTATTATGTGTCGATTGACAAAGGAAGTCTGATTTTATATAATAATTACAGAGTATATAATAGGAGATGATAAAATGAAAAGCACAAATAAAGGAATGAATATGGCATCAGTTTTAAATCTCACCCTTACAGCCGTTTTTCTCGCAATTATCATCGTAATGAGCTTTACCCCCATAGGCTATCTTAAGGTGGGCACCATTGAAATTTCTCTTTTAGCCATTCCCGTGGCGATGGGTGCGGCACTTTTAGGCGTGGGAGGCGGTGCACTTTTAGGCCTGGCCTTCGGTATCACAAGTCTTATTCAGTGCTTCGGTATGAGTGCCTTCGGTACGGCTCTTTTTGGTATAAATCCTGCTTTGACCGCCATTCTCTGCATCGTGCCCCGTGTTATTGTGGGTGTGGCATCTGCTCTGGTTTATAAGGCTCTTAAGGGTAAAAAGATTCAGCCGAACATAGCTTCTCTTCTTTCCTTTCTCACTGCCGCAGTAGTCAATACTGTTCTTTTCGTGGGACTTTTCATCGCTTTCTTCGGTAATACAGATTTTTACGCAGGGCTTGAAACTCAGTTTGCCACCACAGGTGTAATCGCTTTCTTTGCCGCTTTTGTAGGTGTGAACGGTATCGTTGAAGCTGTGGCAAGTGCTTTGGTCGGCGGAGCTTTAGGCGGAGTTATCAAGAGAATCGAAAAGCAGAAGGCAGGCTTTTCAAAGAGATAAACGATAAGAGGCTGTGGAAAACAGTCTCTTTTTTATATGATATTGACTTAATTTTTAAAATAAAGTATCCTTATTATAAGAGGTGATATTATGCTGAACAGTGATTCATACAATATGATATTCAAAAGAAAGTCTTTTCATATTTTCCGTAATGTGGGAGATGAAAAAATAACGGAGGAAGAAATCGAAGATATTTATGATGCTTTGTTTGGAAAAAGAGGGGATAAGCTTTGAAAGAACACTCTTTACTGATAAAGGAGAAGATATGGAGCTTACCTTGAATGCCGAATATAAGTTAAATGGGTGATTTGCTTATGAAAAAGTACTTGAAAATTATTATTCCTGTTTTTCTGGTCGTTTTAGTAGTTGCATATGCTGTGAACTGGGCTTTCTTTGATATTCAGAGATTAGAAGGTCAGGAGCTGTTAAAGGAAGTATCCTCACCTGACGGAACATATACGGTATCCGCATATCTTAACAACGGCGGTGCCACGACAGGTTATGCCGTGCTCTGCTCCGTCAGAAATAATCAGAACGATAAAGAAAAGAATATATACTGGAATTATCACTGTACAGGAGCTGAAATAGATTGGAACAGTGAAGACACCGTAACAATAAACGGCATCCGGTTAAATGTAAATAAAGACACATACGATTACAGGAATGACTAACTCATTATATGACTTGCAGGTGTGACCTTATTGGTTACACCTGTTTTTAGTTTAGGTGGGTGGGGGGCAAAGCCGCCGTATACGGCGGCCCCGTGCCTCGTAAGGCGCGGGGTACGGCATAAATGCCGTGCTTTGCCCCCTATCTTCCCGTTACCGCTCAGATAAATTCGTAAGCATCTGCCTAATAAAAAAAGGCTACCGCAATTATTTGCGATAGCCTTTTTGTTATTCATTTAACTGAATTATTTGTTATACATAGGTCTTGCCTTGTATGATGTGTGGAGAAGCTCATGAGCCTTGTGGCTGTTGGGTTCGCCTAAGAATTCAGCATAGATGGTCTTAACGTCTTCGTTTTCGTGGCTCTTTCTTGAGGGACGGTTTACGTCATTCTGATAAAGAGCAGAAGCACGGAGTGCCTTAAGATCTGTGAAGTTGCGTGTTGTTGCATCCTGAACAGGCTGACCGCCGCCGTTGATACAGCCGCCGGGACAACCCATGATTTCGATGAAGGTGTAGTCGGCTGTGCCGTCCTTAACCTTTTCCATAAGAGCCTTTGCGTTCTTAGTACCGCTGGCGATAGCAACCTTAACATCCAGGTCGCCGAGCTTGTAGGAAGCCTCTTTTACGCCTTCCATACCGCGTACATCGTGGAATTCGGGGTTCTCAAGGCTTTCGCCTGTGATAACCTCGGCAGCTGTACGGAGAGCTGCTTCCATAACACCGCCTGTAGCACCGAAGATAACTGCAGCACCTGTACCCTGACCGAGAGGAGCATCACAGCTTTCGTCGGGAAGGAGTGCGAAGTTGATACCTGCAGTGTTAATCATTCTGCCGAGCTCTCTGGTGGTGAGAACATAGTCCACATCAGCATAACCGCTTGCGTCCATAGTGTCTCTGCCGCATTCGAACTTTTTAGCAGTACAGGGCATGATGGCTACTGAAACGATATCCTTGGGATCGATGCCGTTCTTTTCAGCGTAGTAGGTTTTGATAACTGCACCCTGCATCTGCATGGGAGACTTGCAGGATGAAAGATGGTCGAGCTCTGTGGGATAGTAGTGTTCACAGTATTTGATCCAGCCGGGTGAGCAGGAAGTAATCATGGGAAGAACGCCGCCGTTCTTTACTCTGGAGAGAAGCTCTGTAGCTTCTTCCATAATGGTAAGGTCAGCACCGAAGTTGGTGTCGAATACCTTGTCGAAGCCGAGACGGCGAAGAGCGGCAAACATTTTGCCTGTTACGTCTGTACCTACGGGCATACCGAAGCATTCGCCGAGAGTAGCACGGATAGCAGGAGCAGCCTGAACCACAACGTGCTTGGTTTCGTCATTGATTGCTTCAAATACCTTTGCAGTATCTTCCTTTTCGTAGATAGCACCTACGGGGCAGTTAACGATACACTGACCGCAGGAGATACAGGAAGTAGTATCAAGACCGAGCTCGAAGGGTGAGCCGATGTGGGTGTCGATACCGCGGGCATTAGCGCCGATAACGCCGATGCTCTGGTTATTACAGGCGGCTACACAGCGGCGGCAGAGGATACACTTGTTGTTATCTCTTACCATATGTGCTGCGGAGTAGTCGAGCTCGTAAACGGGCTTAAAGCCGTCGTATTTGTCTTCTGTTTCTACGCCGTATTCCTTACAGAGCTTCTGAAGCTCACAGTTACCGCTTCTGATGCAGGAAAGGCACTTTCTTTCGTGAGTGGAAAGAATGAGTTCAAGAGTAGTCTTTCTTGCCTTACGAACCTTTTCGCTGTTAGTGAAGATTTCAGTGCCGTCTCTTTCGATGGGGAATACACAGGCGGCTACAAGACTTCTTGCACCCTTTACTTCTACTACGCAGAAACGGCAGGCGCCGATTTCGTTGATTTCCTTAAGGAAGCAGAGGGTGGGGATTTCGATACCTACCTGTCTTGCTGCTTCGAGGATTGTTGTACCGTAAGGTACGCTGCAAGGCATACCGTTAATTTTGATATTAAGCATATTTTCCATTATTGCGTACCTCCTTATTTCTTAATGATAGCTTTGAATTTACAGGAATCCATACATACACCGCACTTGATACACTTGGAGGTGTCGATGGTGTGAGCTTCCTTGACTGCACCGGAGATAGCGCCTACGGGACACTTCTTGGCACAGAGAGTACAGCCCTTACACTTGTCAGCCTCGATGGAGAATGACAGGAGATTCTTACATACGCCTGCGGGACACTTCTTATCTACTACGTGAGCTACATATTCGTCACGGAAGAACTTAAGAGTGGAAAGAACAGGGTTGGGAGCTGTCTGACCGAGACCGCAGAGAGAGTTTTCTTTGATGTAGTAGCAGAGTTCTTCAAGTTTGTCGATGTCTTCAAGAGTTCCGTTACCTGATGTGATTTTGTCGAGAATTTCGAGAAGTCTTCTGGTACCTACACGGCAGGGAGTACATTTACCGCAGGATTCGTCAACTGTGAAGTCGAGGAAGAACTTAGCGATGTCAACCATACAGTTGTCCTCGTCCATTACGATAAGACCGCCTGAACCCATCATACAGCCGATAGCTGTGAGGTTGTCGTAGTCAATGGGAGTGTCCATAAGATGAGCAGGGATACAGCCGCCTGAGGGACCGCCTGTCTGAGCAGCCTTGAATGCCTTACCGCCCGGGATACCGCCGCCGATTTCGTAGATAACGTCACGGAGTGTTGTACCCATGGGAACTTCAACAA
>JAZNMU010000020.1:0-5497 GCA_045579865.1 Acutalibacteraceae bacterium | reverse complement strand
TACGTTGGAATGTTACAGAGAACTGTTCGAAAAGAAAATCCCTCTTAAGGCGCACGTTCACCGCACTGATGATATTTTCACCGCAATAAGAATAGCTAAAGAATTTGACCTTGACCTGACACTTGACCACTGCACCGAGGGACACTTAATTGCACAGGAAATTGCCAAAAGCGGTTATCCCGCCATCGTGGGGCCTTCTCTTGCCTCGCGCAGCAAAGACGAAGTCAGCCTGTCAGATTTTAAAACCTCTGGTATTCTTCATAAAGCAGGAGTAAAGGTTGCAATAACCACCGACCATCCCGTTTCAAGAATACAGTATTTGCCTTTATGTGCAGGTATTGCGGCAAAAGAAGGTTTGGGCGAATCAGCGGCACTTCGTGCAATTACCATTGATGCGGCACGTATATGCAGAGTCGATAACAGATTAGGCAGTCTTAAAGAAGGCAAGGATGCAGATATTGTTATTTTTGAGGGTAATCCTCTGGAAATAAACTCTTGTGTTAAAGCTACTGTTATAAACGGTGAAATTGTGTGGCGGAATTAACCGATAAAGCGAGTGATACTTTTTCATCACTCGCTTTAGTATATTCATTTCAATTCGCTCAAATCGTTTACAGGCGGCATACAACTGTGTTTTTTACAAACATAATAAGTGGTTTTTCCGTTTTTGAGAGTATATTCTTCAGTCGGTTCAGACAAATGAATTATAATCGCATCCTTTGGTAATTCGTGCAATAAACAGGTTGAATCTGTATCCTCGCCACTCACAACGGTTATTTTCATCGGCGGTTCATGGTATTCCAGCAAAGCAATTAAATACATCGCATATCCGGCAGGATATTTAATTGCATCCGAAGCGATGAAATTCAGCTGACTTTCTGCAAGTTCTGTGAATTTACTGTCAGCCGTAAGAAGGGACAGGCGCACAAGGTTATATGCCATCAATGAATTTCCGCTGGGAATGGCGCCGTCATAGGTTTCCTTAGGACGAAGAATCAGTTTTTCACTATCTTCCCCGTACAAATAAAAGCCCCCGGACATATCTGCGAAATCGTTAATGGCTTTATCGCAAAAGCGCTTTGCTGACTCAATAAATTTGCAATCTGATGTCGCCTTATAAAGATGAAGCTGAGCGAAAATATAAGCCGCGTAGTCATCAATGAAGCCCGGCACGCCGTGTTTTCCGTCTCTGAAGCTTACAAAAAGAGTGTCCTTTTCACGCAGATTTTTACTTATGAAATCATCTGCTTTTTTAGCCGCATCAAGGTACTTTTCGTTACGGCTATGCAAATAAAGTTCGCTCAATGCCGCAATCATAAGGCTGTTCCATACAGTTAAAATTTTATCGTCAAGATGAAGAGGATATCTGTTCTTTCTGTAATGACGAAGTGTTGGAAGGCTATCTTCAAATGAATTTTCCGCAGAACTGCTGTGAAGCAGATTGGGAATGCTTTTTCCTTCAAAATTACCGCTTCTGCTTATATCAAAATGACGACTCAATGATTCACCTCGTTCTTTTCCGAGCAGTTCAATAATCTCATCAGGTGAGAATAAATAGTATTTGCCTTCTTCACCTTCACTGTCAGCGTCCTGAGCACTGTAAAATCCCCCTTCGGGATAGGTCATTTCACAGGCAATATATTCTGCAGTTTTTTCCGCGATTTCAAGATATATCTGTTTTTCAGTTACAGAATACGCTTTACAGTACGCCATAATTAAAAGAGCGTTATCATAAAGCATTTTTTCAAAATGAGGCACAAGGAACTTTTTGTCCGTTGAATATCGGCAAAAGCCATAGCCTATATGATCGAAAATACCTCCGCGGAACATTTGCATAAGTGTATGCTCTGCCATAGAAAGACAGTGAGGATTTTTATACCGTTCATAATAAGCAAGTAAAAATATAATGTTATGGGGCGTGGGGAACTTTGGTGCTTTTCCGAATCCGCCGTCTTTTTCATCATACAGTACAGAAAACTGTTTTACAGCATCCTCAATCAGGCCTTTGTCAGCATTTTCAGCGGAAAATGTGTCTTCTTTCAGATGTTCAATAATGTCATCTGAGCGCCTTAAAAGAAAATTACGGTCATTTTCCCATTTATCTTGTATCGACAAAAGCAGTTCCTTAAAACCTATCATTCTGCCCCGTGAAGTTTTCGGGAAATAGGTACCTGCAAAAAACGGCTTTTTATCCGGTGTCATAAAAATAGAAGTAGGCCAACCTCCGCTCCCCGTAAACGCCTGACAAACTGACATATATACACTGTCGATATCAGGTCTTTCCTCTCTGTCAACCTTTACGGATATAAAATATTTATTGAGAAGAGCAGCTATTTCATCGTCTTCAAAGCTCTCATGGGCAAACACGTGACACCAATGACAGGAGCTGTATCCGATACTCAGAAAAACAGGCTTTTCTTCTTCTGCCGCTTTCTCAAAAGCCTCATCACACCACGGATACCAATCAACCGGATTATCCTTATGCTGCAGCAGATAAGGACTTTTTTCATTATTTAATCTGTTACTCAAAATGCACCTCCGAGAATAATTATACATCCTTTTTAGCATTTACTTTTATATGTTTTTTATGCAGAAGCAGGTATGTATTTTTGACTGCCGCACACATAAAATATAATGAAAATATATTTGGAGGCTCGATTATGAAAAGAAGTGAAATGCCCATCGGGTTCAGTATGGCGCTTATGGAAAATCCCGAAGCGATGAAAAAATTTGCATTGCTCAGTGAAGAGAAAAAACGTACCGTCGTAGAAGGCTCGCACTATGTCAGGTCAAGAAGTGAAATGTACAGATATGTTAATGAAATATTGAAGGATATAAGCTGAAATTTGTGTTTATTTTTGACTTTGAGCATTTTATGATGGGGTTAAATGCTGCAGAATATAGGAAGACCGGGTAGAGTTTTAATTCTCTGCCCGGTTTTGTAAGTTATGTAAATATGGATTATTGTATATTCATTTTTTACTTAAGCAGTTTTACCGTATATCCGCCAAATGTGTAGGTGTGATCATCTTCTCTTACAGAACGGGGCGGATAGTCCGTTGTGATAATGTGTGAACCGCAATTCTCTGCATAACTATACCTTTCATCGCTGAAATCAGGATAATCATCTGCTCTGGTTCTTACCATAAGATTGTTTTCGTCAACTGTCTTTTTATTATTTTCAGTTGCATTTACAGGATCGTTATCAAGAATAAATGATGCATAGGTTTTGTCAATATCCCCGAATCTGAGCATTGGGAACATTGCCTGAGTTCCGATTGATGTGTCAGTGTCTATATATTCCTGCGTAACATCGCAAGGATGCAGCAGCACAATAATCTTGCCCGCAGCCAGTTTTAATTCAGGCCAACCGTCAGCTTTTCTCATTTCTTCAAAGCTTTCATATTCTCCCATTGCCTGCTTGGGTGTGAGCAGCCTGTCACCAAGCACCTGCCTGAGCACTTTGTCAAATTCAAGGGCATATTCAATAGAGAAATTCTTCATATTATTTATTGAAGGAACGTCGCCTTTAGGCTCGATAAGCAAATATACCGGCAGATGACCCGGATTATTATCTGACCACATTGCAATTTCTTCAAGGCCCTTTGCAAAGTTATAAGCGCTTGAAACATTGTCAAGTACAGGCTTATGAGAGACAATAAAATTGACGTCACCCTCATTATCTACGGTTTCAATGTCAATTTCAAGGTTTCTTACACCTTGTTCCAATTGCTCTGTAAATGTATCCATTTCAAAAACTGCCTTATTTTCCACTGCACCGAAAGAAATGATCTGAAGAGCTTTCATCAGTCCACGCTTCGGTAATGTTCCAAGCAACTGATAACTGTTGTGAGTTCCCATAACTGCAATTTCATTAATCTTAACACCTTCTGAAAAAGCCTTTTCAATGTTGAAATCTGCCAGTTTTTGTTCATCACAGGGAATATAAGAGTCAGTATAATACTCGTTTTTAAGATACTCCAGATGATTATTCTGGTAATTGATATTTTTATCAATCTGCATGAATCCTGCTATACCTGATGCCACAAACAGCACCAGAAGGATAGCTGCAAGACTTAAAAAAGCAGTGATAAACACTTTAATAGCAGTTTTTAAAATTTGTTTTTTCATATACGCTCCACCTTGATGTTTTTGAATTTAATTAATTATATCACGAAAGTACATAATATTTCAAGTGATAAGTGACTTAGAGTAGGTTTTGGATTGATAAGGTGAGGTAAGTAGATTAAACCTATCCGCGGCAAATTGCACTGAGAGGTTTAATCGTTATTTTTTCATCAGTTGTTCTATATTTTTTCTTGAATAGTCAATTATCTGCTGATGCAGGTTTTCGTCTTCATAAAACTTATCATCAAAGCTATCAAAGTCATATCTTTTAGTTTGGGCTTCATATTCATCTATACTTGAGATTTTGAAAGACGACAAATCATTAACATCAATTTTGTTTTCAGAAATGAATTTATCAAACAAATCTTTGATAGCAAAAGCACCTACTGATTCAAGCGCTTTACTTATATACGGGGCACATTCACTGCTTGAATTTACAAAAAACTGACACAAGCCTCCGTTATTAATCTCAGCCTCAAAATTATTCAGTGAATATACCATTTTTTGTTTTTCATCAATATGTGAATCCTTAATGTCATAAACGGCATCTTCACAAACACACAAAATCACATCAAAGAATTCATCATCACTTAAAGCAAGTAATTCGTCTTTGCTCATAGCTCTGAATTTGTTTGCTTTTTTTATATTTCTCAAATTATAAAGTAATGCGCCAAAAATTCCCATAGAAACACTTCCTTCTATAATGCTTTCTTTATTATAACACGAATAGCATATTATTTCAACAAATCCCCACATAACACCTATAAACAGAAAACCCACTCTGAAAGCAGGCAAAAATAAAAACTTGAAAATTTAACAACATTATGGTATATTACTAATGGAAAGTAGGTAGATACTATGTACCCTGAATTAGGATATCAAATGTACGGAATATTCAATGTAATATCAACATGTATTGTATATATATATAACTATCTGAACTTCAAAAGCAAGAAAAATGTATTGAGTAATTCTACTTCAGTTATTATTAATAGCCTTTCACGTAAAAATAATACTCGTTTTTTAGCTGACAGCAGACTGTGGATCTTCATAGAAATTACCCTAATTTCATTTGTTCAATATATTCTTCTTGGAGGACCTCTTCATATATGGTTCGGAAGCATTTTCAAAACAGGAGCTAACTACTACGGAACTCTGTTTTTTAAACCGATTATATTATATCTGTTTTTTTATATTATAGCAGTAAATCCTCTCAAACAGATGGACCTGATAACCCCGGCTTTTCCGTTAGGTCTTATTTTTGCTAAGTTAGCTTGCTTCTTCAACGGATGTTGTACAGGTTTCGAGTGCTCCTGGGGAATAACGAATTATTATAAATCAGGTCCCCAAAAAGAGTTTCCTTCCCAAC
>JAZNMU010000019.1:0-2078 GCA_045579865.1 Acutalibacteraceae bacterium | reverse complement strand
GGGCTGACCTGATCGTTCTGGCCGGTTTCCTGACCATAATCGACGAACAGGTATATGAAAGATTCCCCAACCGGATTCTGAACGTGCATCCTGCGCTTATCCCTTCCTTCTGCGGTAAGGGTTACTACGGCCTGCGGGTACATGAAGCAGCTCTGGAAAAGGGTGTAAAGGTATCCGGTGCGACGGTGCATATCGTTACCCCCGAATGTGACGCCGGGCCCATCGTACTGCAGAAGGCTGTGGAAGTGCTGGAAGACGACACGCCCGAGACCCTGCAGAGACGGATCATGGAACAGGCGGAATGGAAGATCCTGCCGGAAGCGGTACGTCTCTTCTGTGACGACAGAATTACGGTTGCAAACAATAAGGTCTATATTAAAGGAGAATGAAATGAAAGTTTCTTCCATCGCAAGTGAACTGAACTCCCTGGCCTACCACGGCAGAGGCATCATCATCGGTAAAAGTGCTGGCGGCAAAAAGGCTGTCACAGCTTACTTCATTATGGGCAGAAGCGTAAACAGCCGTAACCGTGTATTCGTACTCGAAGGCGATGCTATGCGCACCAAGGCCTTCGATGAAAGCAAAATGGTTGACCCTCACCTCATCATCTACTACCCCGTAAGAGTTTTAGGTAACAAGACCATCGTTACAAACGGCGACCAGACCGACACAATCTATGACCTTATGGATAAGCAGATGACCTTCGAGCAGGCACTTCGCACCAGAGAATTCGAGGACGACAAGCCCAACTTCACTCCCCGTATTTCAGGTATTATCAGACTCGAAAAGGACGGCATGAACTTCGCTATGTCCATCCTTAAAAGCGCTGAAGGTGACGACTCCTCCTGTGAACGCTTCACCTACGCTTACTCTGATCCTCTTTGCGGTAAGGCAAAGTTCATCCACACCTATAACAGCGACGGCGATCCCCTTCCCTCATTCGAAGGCGAACCCAAAACTCTTATTCTCCCCGACGTAAGCATCGATGAGCTTACTGACCTTATCTGGACAAATCTTAACGAAGACAACAAGGTTTCTCTTTTCGTAAGATACATCGATATCGAAACCGGCGAAGCTGAGACAAGAGTTGTAAACAAGAATAAATAAGGAGACAGCAAAATGGTGTCAAATAAAGATAAATACATTTCCCCCTTTTCCACCCGTTATGCAAGTGCAGAAATGCAGGAAATCTTTTCCGAAAACTTCAAGTTCAGAACCTGGAAAAGACTCTGGATTGCTCTTGCCAAGGCTGAAAAGGAATTAGGCTTAGACGTAACCCAGGAGCAGATAGACGAGCTTATCGCCTTCAAGGATGAAATCGACTACGAGACAGCAGAAAAAAGAGAAAAGGAATGCCGTCACGATGTTATGAGCCATGTTTACGCCTACGGTAAGCAGTGTCCCAAGGCCGAAAGCATCATCCATCTCGGTGCTACCAGCTGTTATGTCTGCGATAACACAGATGTTATCATTATGCGCGAGGCCTCAAACATCGTAATGAAAAAATGCGCTCAGGTTATCAAAAACTTAAGCGAGTTCGCAGAGAAATACAAATCTCTCCCCTGTCTTGCCTACACACACCTTCAGCCCGCACAGCTTACCACAGTAGGCAAAAGAGCCACTCTCTGGATGTATGAGCTTATCCAGGATATGCATAACCTCCAGTATCAGCTGGATAATCTCAAGCTTTTAGGCTCAAAGGGTACCACAGGCACACAGGCCTCCTTCGTTGAGCTTTTCGACGGCGATGAGGAAAAAATCAAAAAGCTCGAGGACCTCATTGCTAAGGATATGGGTTTTGACTCCTGCGTAACAGTTTCAGGTCAGACCTATTCCAGAAAGACCGACTCCTATTTCCTCGCAGTTCTTTCAGGTATCGCACAGAGCGCTTACAAATTCTCAAACGATATGAGACTTTTACAGTCCTTCGAGGAATGTGAAGAGCCCTTTGAAAAGACACAGATCGGCTCCTCTGCTATGCCCTATAAGCGTAACCCCATGAGAAGTGAGAGAATTTCCTCTCTGGCAAGATATGTTATCGCTGACTACATCAACCCCGCTATGACAGCAGGTACACA
>JAZNMU010000018.1:0-12334 GCA_045579865.1 Acutalibacteraceae bacterium | reverse complement strand
TACGCATAACAACGGAAAACACTTTAATCGGTGCAGTTTCAACTACCTATATAACCAAAGAGGGAGAGCAGGAGTTTGAGTCTTTAGGCTGGTTTAACGCAGAGCATATTACTTATAAAATACCGAGAGGCGTTACAGTTGTTTCTCTTAAGTACCGTGAAACGGGATATGACAGCTCATTCTGCGGTGACTTCAGGTGCGATGATGAATTTCTGAATTCATTGTGGCAAAAATCTCTGCGCACTCTCTATGTTACAATGCGTGACAATTTTATGGATTGTCCCGACAGAGAAAGAGCCCAGTGGTGGGGCGATGTTACAAGCGAAATGATTATGACGATGTACTCTATGGACAGTAATTCCTATCTGCTTTATCAGAAAGGTGTGGAAGCGATGCTTTCTCACATCGACGACACAAAGGTGCTTCAGACTGTTGTACCTATAAGCGGTGACTATTTTGAGCTTCCCGTTCAGCAGCTTGCGGGAATCGTAGGCTTCCTCACTTACTATGAATATGCCGGCGACAAAGCATTTATTGAAAAGGTTTACGGTCCTTCTCTTGATTATCTGAAGCTTTGGGAAATGGGTGAAAACAATCTTGTGGTTCATCGCAGCGGATCCTGGGATTGGCCTGACTGGGGCAAAAAGGCAGATATGACAGCTATCGAAAACGCCTGGGTTTACTACGCTCTTTCCGCCACAGAAAAAATGGCGGAGCTTTTAGGAAAAGATGAAGACCTCGCATTTATTACCGAAAGAAAAGATACTATCTCAAAGGGCTACAAGACTCTTTGGACAGAAGAAGGCTTCAGAAGTGAAGATGCTAAAGAGCCAGATGACAGAGCCAATGCCCTTGCAGTTTTGTCGTCACTTGCAGAAAAAGAGCAGTATGATACTATCTTGAATGTACTCACTACCACTAAAAATTCAAGTCCCTATATGGAATACTATGTGCTTGAAGCCCTCTGCAAAATGGGAGAATATGAAATAGCAAGAGACAGAATCAAGGACAGATATGAGGATATGGTAAACGAGGATTACTCTACTCTCTGGGAATTCTGGAATTCCTGGCAAGGAACCATGAATCACGCATGGAGCGGCGGACCACTTGTTATAATGAGTAAGCATTTTGCAGGTATCACGCCACTTGAAGCAGGCTATGAAAAGGTTAAAATCGAGCCTCAATACACACTCTCTGACAGCATAAGCTGTACCGTTCCCAGTGTAAAAGGGTTAATCACTCTCAGTTACGAAAAGTCTTCCGAGGATTATATTATCGACCTTACTCTTCCGCAGGATATTAAGGCTGTTTTATATGTACCTACGGGTGCCGTCGTAAATATCAATTCAGAGCCTTATTACAAAAACGGTGAATATGTAAACGGTGATAAAACCGATGCTGTAGAGATTGTGGAAAAAAGCACTCGATAACAGATTATATCCGTCACCCTAACCACAAGGAGAAAGCTTATGACAAGTAAAGAACGACGAGAAAAGGGTATGCTTTTCATCGCTGACGATAATGATTGGATAGAAATGAAAAAGGCAAGACAGCTCACTCAGACACTTAATAATATTGACCGCTGCGACTTTGAGGGTATCAACTCTCTTGTCAGAGAGCTTTTCGGCAAGGCTGATGAAAGCACTTTTCTCAATCCGCCCTTTTATTGCGACTACGGCTCCAATATTTTTGTAGGCAAAAACTGCTTCATTAACTATAACTGTACCATCCTCGATAACGGCAAGGTAACCTTGGGCGATAACTGTCTGCTCGCTCCCAATGTGTCAATTTATACGGCAGGTCATACTCTCTACCCCGACTCACGGGCTCTCGGTTATGAATATGGCATTGATGTAACCATAGGCAACAATGTGTGGATTGGAGGCAACACGGTCATCCTGCCGGGAGTGCATATCGGTGATAATGTTGTCATCGGTGCAGGAAGTGTCGTCACAAAAGATATTCCCGATTGGTCCTTTGCCGCAGGTAATCCTTGCAAGGTCATAAGAACCATTACGGAAGAAGACAAGAAGTACTGCTTCAAAAACCGTGAAATTGACGAAGAAACAATGAAGAAGATATACGGATGAAAATGCCCCTGACTTTTTAAAAGGTCAGGGGTTAATGTTTTATAAGTATACTATTTCCTGTTATCCATATATTCGTGGGCAAGAATATCCTTAAGCACAAGCATAGCATCGAGCTCACTGTAGCCGTAATCATTCTGCAAAGAGATGAACATCTTTCTGATTTCAGAGGCGTACTTTGGTATATCTACCTCTTGCTGATACCTTTTAAGAATGGGATATTTCGTACTCCAGGCTTTCGTCCAGTCGGTTTTTGCCTGATTTTCTTCGTTAGTGTTCCGAATTATCTCAGTTATGTTATCTGTGTTATGCCCTTTGCCCATAATAATATCACCCCGCAAAATTGAAATTCATATTTCACTAATAAAAGGTTCAATATGTTTCTGAATAAAATCAACCCTATCAAATACCGTTGGTTTGAAATATGATGCTACAAATACTACAATATTCTTTTCAGGGTTAACGTAAATAACATTACCGCTATTTCCGATAGCAGCATATATATTCTTTTGTCTATCAATAATCCACCACAGACAACCATATTCCATTCCTCTGAAATTGTTGCTTTCAACAGTTCGAGGGCGTATCATTTCTTCTATCCATTTTGCAGATACGATTTGTTTATTATTATAACTGCCTTTGTTGAGGCATAATAACCCAATTTTAGCCATATCCTCTGCAGACATACATAATCCATATCCCGGTGTTCCCAGTCCATCAGTATCACAAAACCAAATATTTTCTTTTGGTGTCTTTCCAATCGTAAATTGCTTATGTTCTTCTGCTGTTTCTGCTAAATAGTTTATGTGATTTTTAATGCCTAACGGTTCAAACAGGTATGTGTTGGCATAATCTACAGTTTTCATATTTGTTGCTTTATATAAAATTCCTGAGAGTATATGAAGACAGACCGTCTGATAATTAAATTCATCAGTTAAGCCTTTTCTTCCACCCAAAAAATCAAGAGATGAATATGTCCAATTATCACTTGAGCACACCTTTGACCAGGGGTCACCCTTACACTTATAGGGCGCTCTCATAGTTAATAAGTGTTTAATGGTAACATCGTAAATTGTTTTTTCGCCTCTTTTAACTTTATAGTCAGGAAAATAATCCAAAACCTTATCATCAACACTTCTTATTTGTCCTTTGTCCAAAGCAATTCCGATAAGTAAAGATATGATACTTTTTGTAGCTGACATTATATGAGTGCAATCATCTGTTTTATAGTCATTCCAACAATCAGAATATACTTTCTCCTCATTTTTATATGCGACAATCTGACAGATGTTGGGTTGTTGTTCTTTTATTAGGTTATGAAGTTCTTCTTGATTCATATAATCACACTCCTTCGTCAAATCTTTATTTAACAAAATAATTATACTATATTGCAGAAAAAATGCCACCCTCTCGAATGGCACCACTGTTTTAGTATTTACAATTCAACAGCCTTGCAGATTTCCGGAATGATGAACTCAATTTCCGGATGGTTCTTTTTTATCATATTTCTTAGCCTTTTGACACTGACCGTCCGTGTAACAGGCGGGAACGCATTGTCAAAATGGTCTACAAAGATTTTCTTCGGATGATACCTGTCTATAAATCCTTTTGTTTTTTCAGGCACGAAAATGCTTCCCCCATTAGCGAGAATTAAAAGATCAATATCCTCCGGATACTGCTCTGACGGATGCTCACGGAAGGAACCGGTCAGGAAGATTTTTTTGCCATAGGCTTCAATCTCATAGGCGACGATTTCTCCGCCCTCCGGCATTTTGTGATTCATATATGCCTGCCAGAACAGGCGAGGTAACATCACGATGCTCTGAGGTACAACAGTGAGAATATAAATGGGATCAAAAACGATGTGCCTGAATCGACGCGGGCGGATGGTATAATCACCAATCTGAACCACTTCATCCGGCCTGATAGTTTTAAAACGCTCCTCGGGTACACCCTTTCCCATAAGCGTTTTCTTAGGGGTTTCGGTGCAGTATATCGGAACGGTTTTATCTTTTTCGGCAAGAGCAGGGATGCTGTATATATGATCAAAATGCCCGTGGGTGACAAAAACCGCATCAAAACCGACAAAGCCCTCAACGGGGGTGGTTTCTATGTGCTTATTCATCCGCACGAAGGGATCGAAAAGCAGCTTCGTTTTTCCGTCGTCAATCCCGATGGTTGCCGTTCCGTACCAAGTAATTTTCATATTCAACATCCTCTCATATTGTTATTTTGAAAACCTTTCCGCTTTTTCTATGGTTTTATTATACAAAAAAAGCGAACTGAATCGAGAAAATATATGTAAATAATCAATGACTTGTCTGTTAATGATTTAAATTTAGCTTAAAAATCAAAAAAATGCCACCCTCTTGGATGGCATCACTTTTTAATTATTAGTAGTAATCACACTCTTAATACTTCACGTTGTATCGGTTTAATCGGGATAAGTTACCTGTCTGCCGGTAACAGCTTCTATAAATTTACCGTAAACTACTGTTGCGAATTTCTGAACCTTACCTTTGACAGCAAATTCTCGTGCCATTTTGTATGTGAATTCATCACCGCTGAGTTTCTCTTCTTTTACAGTTTCAAAATCGTATATATCAAACATTCGTACTACTCTTGTCTCATAGGCTGAGGTGTCGTTTTCATCCACTTCGATTACACGGTAGCCGCACTGTGTGGAATGAAAAAGTCCAATATAACGTGTGCTGAGAGAATTGACAATATCAATCCCTTTATGCTCAACCGCAAAGGCATTCGTGTGGTCGTGTCCCGTAAACATCGCAAGGACATCGCCCTTCTCTACCATTGCCTCAAACTGACCGTAGTTATTATAACCCGGGCAAGGATATTCTCTTATTGTACCGTAATTCACACGGTCGGGATCAAACATATAGTATTCTTCTTTGTTATATAAATGCTTGTATGCATAGGATTTCCAGGAATCAGACTTCTGAAGCACATCATAGATTTCGCCGACGATTATATGCTGAAAAACAAGAGAATTCACCGGTTCTCCGTTATTCTCTGCCCTAAGTTTGTCAGATGTCTCTTTATACCATTCTATCTGATCAGGCTGAACGCAGCTGTATCTTCCTTCTTCGTCATAATCGCCCGAATCAAACACCCAAAGATTGAATTTTACCTTTTCACCGTCGGATGAAAGCACGGGAATATTGTATGTACCGCAACCGGTCAGAGCCTCGCCGTCATCCACAGAAACAGAGCAAGAGAATGTATTGTAATATGCCATCAGATCTTCGCGGGACATTGTGCCCTGCTCTGAATCGTGATTACCGAAGGTTACTGCCACAGGAATATTCCTTGAATCAAAAATATTCATCAGTGCATTAATAAGTTTCTTCGTATCTTCTGCACTGTCACAATTTAAAACGATATCGCCTGTGAGCATAACAATATCCGGCTTTTCCGCATCACAGGCTCTCTCAATCATCCAGATTGTCGGGTCGAGGTTATGATTATGCTTAAGATGAGTATCGGTAATGTGCAGGATTTTTAGTTTACCGTCTGAGCCGAACTTAATTGTTTTGTCCGTTTTGTTCTGACTGTCTGCAGGATTATAATTTACTGAGCTATATTCAGGTCTTATTGAAAGAGATAAGATTCCTGATATTATAACAACCAATACAAGTAAAATTCCTATCATTATTCGTTTCTTCATAATATTTTCTCCTTTAAAACTGATTGATTTTATCTTCTGCCAATATTACTGTATAACGCCTAATTATACATATAATTATACTATAAAAAACTTTTCAATGCAAGGAGTTTCGTTTGCATATTCAACAACCGCCAAATCACCTATGCAATCTTCCCATATACACCCTACCGTTATCATTCAACCATTTACGGCACCGTTTATACTCACCCTGAAAAATCAGATTAAAATTATGGCTTATAGCATAATAAGGCAAGTATAATAAAACAAGACTGCAAACATTCCGTAAAAAGTTTGCAGTCTTTAATAATAAAATACTATTTACAAAATCGGATAAAATTATCCCAATTTAAATATCATCTTAATAAGCTCTATAATCCATGTCAACAAAGATGATACCGCAACAAAAATTTTGCCGTACTTATCTGTGGGATTATCTACTTTCTCTTCTGCTTCCCAGTTTTCTGTGTCGCAGTTTTCTTTTGTCATGGTATAAATTTCACCGTCGTCGTCATCGTCCGGGTTGGTATATTCAAAAACTACAAACTGTGAAGGCCAACAAGCTGTATCAACAGTAAGCTGCTGCTTTGAAGAAGCTATATCATAAAGAAGTCTTACTTCCCAGTCTGACCAGTTGGAATGACTTGAACCTTTTATAAACCATGTCCGGTCAGGGAAAAGACAAGTGGACGCATCTATCTGGTTATCAGGTGAAATGTATTTGCCGTAACCTGCTTCTACTCTTGAGGCGATGTAATCAGCAGAAAGATCATTATAAATTGTGCCTGTTGTTGCACCGAAGGATGAACGTTTCACTGAAGCAAACTGGTCTGATACAACATCGTTAGTTTCGCAGATAGGAAGAATCTGGAAGCCGTATTTCGAAATAACGCCGAAGTTTATGCCGCTTTCAACAGCACCCTTAAGAATTTCGGGAATTCTCTGACGTACCGTTTCGTCGTATCTTTCAAGCTTTGCAACAAGACCTGCATACTCTTTTCTTTTTTCACTGCCCTCGGGTCCGAAGACATATTCCATAGCTGTATCGAAATCTTCGGGGGTTACTGCTGCCCAATAGTTAGGCCATGTATAGAAGGTAGAAAGAGCGAGAGCAGAGGTTACACCCTCCACCAATTTATAGTATATCCAATCCTTCGTTTTGCCGATAACAGCATCAAGAACACCTGTTCTGTCGAGCATTTCGAGAGTTGTGTTGATAAATCCGTCAATGCTGAACATTCCTATTGCTCCGCAGTCAATAAGAGTTCTGTTGATAGCTGCAGCATCTATATTAAACTTACCGCTGATTGCTTCGCTGAGCATTTCTGCGCCGCCAACAACACTTCCGTTATAAGCAACACCTCTGATGCTTTCTTTTGCGTGTTCAGGGTAAACTGCAAGATAGGAAGTAATTACGTTGGTACCGAGACAGCTTGCTATAACACCTACCTCATCGCAGCCTGTTGCCCTTAATACATCATCAACGAAATCTTTAAATAAGCCCGCCTGCTCAATGGGATCAATACGCCAGTCATAATGATACCAGTATTGATTGTAATCGTAATATTTGCCGCCTGAGTAATAGTCGCAAATATCGACTGTTCTCTTCTGATGCATCTCAGCGAGTCTTTCCGGACGAAGACCGGTACCGAACTGTGCATTACCGTCTTTATCAAGAAGTGAATTTTCGAAAAGCTCACCGATTTCCTTCTGAAGATTTTCATAATAAGGGTCCCAGTTATCGTTAAGCAAACCGTCAATAAGGAAAGGCATAAGAATATTGACAATTGATTCCATCAGAGCTTTGTCTTGTTCGCTCTCCTCACCCTCTTCTGAATCATCGCTCTTAAGAATTGAGGCAAAATCTTTATAATGGAAAACCTTCTCGCCGTTTTCATCTACGAGTGGCTCACCGTCACCCGAAATACGGATAACAGGAATATCACTGTGGCTCTGGGAAATCCAGTAACGGTCTTTCGCAAATGCAGGTACTGCGAGACTCATAAGCATTATGAGTACAAGAAAAAGTGAAAGTGATTTTTTAAGTGTTCTTTTCAAAGTAATTACCTCCTTAATTTAATCAGTTTTATTATATCAGGAAAAAATGTATTTGTAAATAATATATGAAATCTTTTACTGATTTTTTAGTCAACCGTTAAGATCTTATATATCATTTATCAGTGTTCCAAAACTTAAAGATATGTTATTTTTATCATATAATTTTTTTGGAGACAACCTATGAAAAAGTGTACCTTAAATATCATAAAAAAGAATAAACTTTTTGATATTGTGCCAAAAGAAGTTATTGAAAGTTTATTAAACAATTTAAATTTAAAAGAACCTGAACCTAATTTTTTCCCTTTCAGATTAGTGTTAAGGATATTCTTTTATTTTACTTTTACATTAAAATCGGTTGCGTTAACTTACGCCTTGGTATATAATGACATTAACAGTTAAATCAAAGGAGTGCAAAAAATATGGAAAAGAACAAACTCTCAGTATGGCAAAGTGCCTGCATAATCACGGGCTACGGTGTCGGCGGCGGTATTATGGCTATGCCCTATCTTGCCGAGAAAAACGGTATTTTAATGGCTCTCGCTATTCTCGTGCTGTCATTTCTTGCTAACTTAATCATTCATCTTATGATTGCCGATATCTCAATCAAAAGCGGCGGTAAATCACAGATTGTTGAGGTTTTCTCAAAGTATCTCTTCACAGGTAAATATCAAAAGCCTATCACACTTTTCTTCTTTGTGGTAATGGCTCTGGTTATGTTCACAAACCTTGCCGCTTACATATCCGGTGCCGCTGAAATCATCACCGACCTTATCGGTGTACCGATGATAGTGTCAAAGCTGATTTTTTACGTGGCTGCCGCAAGTGTTGTTCTCTTCGGTCTTAAGGCTGTCGGTGTCAGCGAAACTGTTGCCGTGTCGGTTATCTTTGCAGTTATCGGTGTGCTTGGTGTATGCTCACTTTTCAACATCAACAACCCTCTTAATTTCAGTATCGGTCAGCCTAATCATATCCTTGCTTTCTTCGGTATGGCGATGCTTGCCTTCTCGGCTTTCTTCTCCGTACCCCAGGCAGTAAAAGGTCTTGACGCTGATGCTAAAAAGGTTAAAAAGGCTGTTTTCATCGGTCTTATGAACAACCTTGTACTTATGGTTGTAATCACACTCTGCGCTCTTCTTTCCTCAACAGAGGTTACGGAAGTTGCTATGATTGGCTGGAGTAAGGGTATCGGCTCCTGGGCGCAGATTGCAGGCTCACTTTTCACTATCCTTGCTATGATTACAAGCTATTGGGCTATTTCTCTTGCTCTTGCTGATATCACCGAAGAGCAGATTAAGAAAGACAAGAGAATCTGCTGGATTATCGCTACCCTGCCCTCACTTCTTATGACCTTCCTCAACCTTGGCGGCTTTATGGATTTTATGCGTATCGGTGGCGGTCTTATCGGCATTCTTATTGCGATTCTTGTTATCCCCGCTTACCGTAAGAGCCTCAAGGACGAGGGTGACAGCACTCTCGGTAATAAGTGCGGTACCTTTGTACAGATTCTCGTTATCATCGCACAGCTTCTTATGGCTGTGGGTAATGTGGTGCCTGTATGATGAAAAGACTCTACTTTAACGGAAACATTCACTCTATGGTATCAGAGGATGACATCTTCTCCGTAATGGTTACCGAGGGTGAAAAGATAACATATACGGGGAATGAAATCCCATCAGGTGCTTTTGATGACAAGATCGACCTTCAAGGCAAGCACGTTTACCCCACAATGACGGACTCACATCTGCATCTGCTTTATACGATAGTACTTGCGGCAGCGAGCTTTAACATCTGTGAAATAACAAGTGACGGTGTAAAGCCCGACAATATGGCTGATATAGGCAAGAGAGTGCGTGACTACTGCAAGGCAAATCCCAAGCAGAAAATCATCACTGCCAACGGCTTTATCATTTCTGCAGTCAATGAAAAGAGACTTCCCAACCGCTTTGAGCTTGACGAGTGGTCAGGTGGCAGAGCGATGATTGTTTACAGCATTGACGGCCACAGCAGTGCTATTTCGACTAAGCTGATGGAAATGCTGAAGCTCCCAACCAAAGACAGCGACGGTGTTTTCTCGGGCGAGGCCCACGAATTTATGCAGGGTAAGGTGACAAACCTTATTGCTTCAAATGTCACCCCTGCAATTATCGCAAAGGGTATTGCCAACTTCTCAAATCTTTGTGCCTCTTACGGTATCAGCAGAGTCTGTGCAATGGACGGCAACGAAGATGTTGAAAATGACATTCTTACAAAGGCTCTTGCTTTCCTTGCCGAGAGAATGGACATTGATGTGCGACTTTTCCCACAGTATATGGACTACGACAGACTGCAGAGCTTCAGTAAAAAACAGAAGACTCTTCGTGCAGGCGGTTGCGGTGTGTGGGAGCTTGACGGCTCCGTAGGCTCTCACAGTGCGGCATTCAATGAACCTTACAAAGATAACGGCGCACAAGGTCATTGCTACTACGAAAAGGATAAAATCAAAGCCAAGGTCAAAGAGGCTCTTGACAAGAACATACGTCTTTCCTGTCACGCTATCGGTGAAAGTGCCATTGACCAGATTACAGAAATCTACGATGAGCTTGAAGCCCTCATCCCTCGAAAGGGAGCTATGATGAGAATCGATCACTTTGAGTTCCCGTCAGAGAAGGCTGTGGAGCTTATCAAAAGGCTTCCCCTTGCGATTACGGTACAGCCCGGCTTTTCCTGGATAGACAAGCATTTTCTTAAAAGCTACGAGCAGTTTTTACCCGAGAGCATCATAAACAGACAGCTTCCGCTTAAGGATTTGCTCAATAGTGATGTGTGTGTCTGCGGTTCAAGTGACTCTCCCGTACAGTCCGTTAATCCCTATGAGCAGATGCTCGGTATGGTGGATTTTTATCTGCAAGAACAATCAATAACACCCTATGAGGCTCTGAAAACCTATACCGTAAACCCTGCAAAGATGCTCGGCGAGCTTAACACAGGGACTTTGCAAAAAGGCAACGATGCTGACTTTTTCGTCTGCGACAGAGATATACTCGATTGCAAGGGTACGGATATTACTCTGTGCAAGGCGGAGTATATGGTTGTCCGCGGTGAGAGATATAAGGAGAAAAAGGGCACTGTATCAGAGCTTCTCAAGATGATGCTGACCAAACCGCATAAGATATGAAATTAACCTCCTTAATTTTGTACATTAAGCTACAAAAATTAGGAGGAATTTTTTATCTATAACGAGCTGATATACGATCCCCCTGACTTTTTGCGGTCAGGGGTTGAACTAATTATTATCTGTTTGCCACTTTACCGACCCTTTTCTTTAGAATCAGCAATCCAAGCACAAGGACAACCGGGAAAATTGTAGCTGCAAGTAATCCTGTTTTCAAATTGCCGCCTGCCATTTCAGAAAGGCTTCCTACCATAGTCGGACTTACCATAGCACCCAAATCACCAGCCAATGCCAAAAATGCAAACATAGCTGTTCCGCCTCTCGGACAATTCTGCGAGGATATGCTGATAGATCCCGGCCACATAATGCCGACAGCTAAACCGCAAAGTGCGCAACCTGCAAGCCCGAGAATCGGCAATGCGGACAGTGAAGCCAACAAATAGCAACCGGCACACATAATTCCGCAAATAAGCATTACCTTGGTCAAATCAAGTTTTTCGCTGAACTTTCCGTACATCATACGGGATATACCCATAAACATTGCGAATAAACACGGTCCTGCCAAATCACCAACGGTTTTGGATACTCCGATTGCAGATTCGGTAAATGCCGATGCCCATTGAGCCATAGTTGCTTCTGATGCCCCCGAACATACCATTAGTATTATCATCAACCAGAAAATAGGCGTTTTCAGCAGTTTGCCAATACCCATACTCTTACCGTCCTCAACTAATCGTTCTATAGGACAGTTAATAAAGTTAAAGGTATTGTATAACGGCACCAAAGCCCAAATGAAAGTTAGCATCTTCCACTTCTCTACGCCGAACACAGCAAAAAAGAGAGTAGAACCCAAAAAGACACCCATTGCACCCCAACAATAGAAGGAATGCAGCAAACTCATCATTCCTTCTTTATTTTCAAAAGGACAGGCTTCAACGATAGGGCTTACCAGAACCTCGATAAGGCCGCTCCCTATTGCATAAAACACCACTGAAGTCAAAATACCTGTAAACGGCACGGGAAGTATCTCCGGCAAAATTGCCATCAAAACAAGCCCCACCGCCGATAACACCTGAGACGCGACAACGCAGGTGCGATATCCGATTTTATCAGCGAATTTGGTAGCCGCAAGGTCAATGAGCAATTGTGTTAAATAGAACACCAACGGAATCATTGCAATCTTATCAAGTGTTATTCCATAGGTATCCTTGAATGTTAAGAATAAGAGCGGCGCAAAGTTTGCCGAAATAGCCTGTGTTACGAAGCCTAAATAACAGGCTGTAAGTGTTTTTTTATAATTCCGTTTTTTATCAATCATTTGCCTGCACGTATGTTTTTTACGGTTCTTCTCTCTAT
>JAZNMU010000017.1:0-49266 GCA_045579865.1 Acutalibacteraceae bacterium | reverse complement strand
GATGGTATTCATAAGCTGTGAAAGTCCTTCGAGAGCGTAGTATTCGCACTGAATGGGAACTATTACGCTGTCTACGGCACAGAGAATATTGACCGTGAGAAGTCCCAGTGAAGGGGGACAGTCAATGATAATGAAATCATACTTCTCTTTTATAGGCGCGAGAGAATTTTTTATTCTCGACTCTCTTTTTTCCAGGTCTACAAGCTCAAGCTCTGCACCTGCGAGATTCATATTCGACGGTAATACATCGAGGTTTGCGTAGTCTGTCTTTTTAATTATATCTTCGGCTTTTACACCGCTTACTATCATATCGTAGGTGGATTCACTGACATCTCTTTTATTGATACCGAGACCGCTGGTAGCATTACCCTGCGGGTCCGCATCCACTAAAAGGGTTTTATATCCGTAATGACCGATGGCCGCAGCAAGATTTATTGCCGAGGTGGTCTTACCGACACCGCCCTTCTGATTAACAATCGCTATGGCTTTACCCATTTTACTACCCTTTCTTTTAAAAATTTCGTTGTAGAGTATCATTATAGCACAAGAAAATATGTTTTTAAAGACCTAAACAGTATTTTTTTTAATTTCTATGTTTCACGTGAAACAAATTCATTCTGTATGCAAAAACACCCGCAGGTCGAACCTTAGCGGGTGTCTTTGCAAAGTGGGGTGTGAAAGAGAAAGATATGATGAAATCAAATTAAGTTATGCAGAGGGGATTTTTCTTTCGGGTAGTCTGTACATTTTATTTTTCGGTATGTCAATTACATATCTGTAGCTGTCCCCCGTGTCCTCTCTTTTTATGTCTGCCTTAATACCGGCCCTGTTCATGGTGTCTACGGCATTATTTATGGTATTAAGAAAGATTTTTACATCGCTGAACATTATTTTCGTATGTCTTTTCGGTTTATCTTCCCTTGAAAGGAATTCATTTATATAATTATCCGTCTGACTTACATTAAGCTTTCTTTCTGTTATTACCTCGAGACAAGGCAGAACATCTTCCTTATCAAGTCTCAGCAGGGCTCTGGCATGCCTTTCGGAAAGACCTTTTTCTAAAAGAAGCTCTCTTGCCTTTTCGGGAAGAGTTAAAAGTCGGAGCTTGTTTGAGACCGTGGAGGGTGCCTTTCCGAGTCTGCGTGCCGCATCCTCCTGTGAGATATCGAAATCCTTCATCAGCTTTTCAATAGCCACAGCCTCTTCAAAGTAATTAAGATTCTGTCTCTGCAGATTTTCTATGAGAGAAAAGATAGCAGATTTGAGTGTATTTACCTCGATAACTATACAGGGTACTGTTACAAGGCCTGCAAGCCGTGAAGCACGCAGTCTTCTCTCCCCTGCCACAAGCTCATAACCCTTATCTATCTGTCTTACAGTAAGCGGCTGTAAAATACCGTTCATTCTTATGCTGATTGCTAAATTTACAAGCTCCTCCTGATTAAAGGTTTTTCTTGGCTGATTGGGATTCGGATAAATCATTTCGCTTGGTATGAGTAATACCTGGCCTGCCATTCTCGGCTTTTCACTTATTAGCATAAAATTAACCTCCCTATGCCATGATAATACCACGGCACAGAGAGGTTGTCCAGCAAAACCGTTCTTTAAAAAACACGGTTATTCTACATTATATTCTGTTATTTTAAGGGAAACTTTGCGATTTTTGCCGAAGGTCGGGGATATTTAGCAGGAGTTGACGAAATCTTTTTGATTAATATTATGGTTCTTTCACCGCTGTCCCCTAATTCGAAGGTCTTTTTCTCCGCTATTTCACCGCCCAAAATCTTAATTGCTCCCTTTGCCTCGGCTATTTCCTCATCAGCCTTAGCACTTTTCATAGAAATAAAGGTACCGTCCTTCTTTACGAAGGGCAGACAGTATTCGGATAAATCCCTTAAATTTGAAACAGCTCTTGCAGTTGAAAAGTCGAAATGCTCCCTGAAAGCCTTATTCTGACCTGCGTCCTCAGCTCTGATATGAATAACATCGGCAGTAAGCTCTGTATTGTCTAAAATATCTCTGATGACATTCAGCTTTTTATTTGTGCTATCAATAAGAGTAATTCTAAGGTCAGGACGAGCAATAAGCATTGCAAGGCCGGGAAATCCTGCACCTGTGCCTACATCTATTACACTTGCGCCTTCAGGAATATCTACGGCAGAAAACACCGTAAGAGAGTCAACAAAATGCTTTATCACTATCTCATCAGGCTCAGTTATAGCTGTAAGATTGATTTTTTCATTCCATTCCACTAAAAGTCGTGCATAAATATCAAAGCGTTCAAGGGCTCTTTCGTCTAATTTCACACCGTATTCGGCGGCTTTATTTTTAAGTAATTCCAAAGAAATAAAAGTATTTTTCATTATTATCACCTTGTTTCACGTGAAACATCATTTATTTTTAGAAAGATATATGAGAAGAACAGATATATCAGCAGGACTTACACCGCTTATTCTCGATGCCTGACCAAGATTTGCAGGCTTAATCTTATTCAGCTTTTCCTGTGCTTCCATACGAAGACCTACTACCTTAGTATAATTGAGGCTTTCATCGAGCTTTCTCACCTCTAAACGGCGCATTTCTTCTACCTGTGCCTTCTGTCTTTTTATATATCCCTCATATTTTATGCTGATTTCTACCTGCTCGAAAACCTCACGGGGAAGATCAGGTCTGTTTTTATCAAAGGGCTTGAGACATTCATAATCAAGCTGAGGTCTTTTAATAAGCTCTATCATTCTGCAGCCCGTGGAAAGAGGTGATGTTTCACGTGAAACAAGCACCTTATTAAGCTCCTCTGAGGGAGGAACGGAGACAAGCGATATTCTTTCCCTCTCCTTTTCAATAAGACTGAGCTTTTCTGTAAGTCTTGCCATCTTCTCTTCGCTGACAAGACCAACCTTATAGCCGTACTCTGTCAGACGGATGTCTGCATTATCCTGACGGAGTAAAAGTCTGTATTCAGAGCGTGAAGTCATCATTCTGTAGGGATCAGAACATCCCTTAGTAACGAGGTCGTCAATGAGAGTACCTATATATGATGAGGCTCTGTCTAAAATAAGAGGCTCTTTTCCTTTGATTTTTTGCACAGCATTAATGCCCGCTATAAGTCCCTGTGCGGCAGCTTCCTCGTAACCGCTGGAGCCATTGAACTGTCCTGCACCGTAAAGGCCGTCGAAATCCTTAAATTCGAGACTTGCCTTCAGTGAGGTCGGGTCCACACAGTCATATTCGATAGCATAAGCTGTTCTCATAACCTGAACATTTTCAAGTCCGGGAATAGTACGGAGAAATTTAAGCTGTACATCCTCGGGAAGAGAAGAGGACATACCCTGTAAATACATTTCCTCGGTATTCTCTCCGCAGGGCTCGATAAACAGTTGATGGCGTTTCTTTTCCGCAAAGCGGACAATTTTATCCTCAATTGACGGGCAATATCTCGGACCCACACCGTCAATCTTGCCCGAATAAAGGGGTGAACGGTGAATATTATCTAAAATTACTTGCTTGGTCTCTTCGTTAGTGTATGTGATGTAACAGGGAAGTTTATTTTTGGGAGTGTATTCTCCGTCAAAGGAGAAGGGCACAACCACATCGTCACCGTTCTGAATTTCGAGATTAGAGAAATCGACGCTTCTTCTGTTTACTCGTGAGGGAGTTCCCGTCTTGAATCTGCGGGTTTGCACTCCTAATTTATTAAGGGAAGCAGCAAGCTCTGTGGATGCGAACATACCGTCAGGACCTCCGTCATAGGCTACATCACCTACATAAATTCTGCCGCCGAGGAAGGTACCCGTGGCTAAAATCACACATTTTGCATTATAAAGTGCCTCGAGTCTCGTCTTAATCTGCCACAGACTGTCGATTTTTTCGAGAGACACTATCTCCGCCTGAACAAGCTCCAGATTTTCCTGTCTCTCCATTATGTGCTTCATATATTCGCTGTAGCGTCTGCGGTCAATCTGTGCACGCAGGGAGTGAACAGCAGGGCCCTTACCTAAATTAAGTATACGGCTCTGGAGAGTATTGGCGTCTGCCGCCTTACCCATTTCTCCACCGAGAGCATCTATCTCACGGACTAAATGTCCCTTGGATGTTCCGCCGATGGATGGGTTACAGGGCATATTACCTACCCAGTCCATATTTATTGTAAAAACTCCGACCTTAGTGCCGAGACGGGCGGCGGCAAGACCCGCTTCAATACCTGCGTGTCCTGCACCGATTACAATTATGTCGTATTCTTTTGCAAAATATTCCATCGAAATCTCTTCCTTTTGCTTTCTGTAAGTCGTGAAAGTTTTCCACAGCTGCTGCTGTTTATGTGGAAAACTATGTCTCTTTTTATATCTGTTTCTGTTGAATGGAAATCTTTTTGATGATACATTCATCATTTTAAAATTTTCTATTAAACAGAATCAAGTTTGTTAATATATTTCACTTTTTATAGGGTTTATTTTTCTATATTGTAATTATAATACCAATTTTAACAGCTCTTCCGTGTCTGAAACTATATAAGTAGCATTATGCTCCTCGAATTCCTCTTTACTGCCGTAGCCCCACATTACACCGCAGGAATTTACCCCGGCACCTGCCGCGCCGTCAATGTCGTAGCATCGGTCACCGACCATAAGAACTTTTTCCTTGTCCTCTGCCTCTAATTTTTTCATAGCCTCGAGAACGAGACCTGTTTTTGAGCTGTGGTTACTGTCATCAAGCTGTACGCCCACGATGGCATCGAACTTTTCAGTTACACCCAAAAAGTTCGCTACATCAAAAATAAGGCTTTCGGGCTTCGAGGATGCAATACCGATCTTAACACCCTTTTCGTGAAGTGCATCCAAAATTTCTGGAAAGCCTTCATAAAGAGCACATTCATAAATACCCTTAGCTCTGTAGCGTTCACGGTACTTTTTAATGTACAGACCCACCTCTTCCTCGCTTACACCGTAATAGGTGGTGTAGCTGTAATGGATAGGGGGACCGATAAATTTTTTAAGTTCATCAAGGTCAGGCACCTCTCTGCCCATTTCCTTAAAGGAATACTGCAGACTTTTCAGTATACCCTCCCCTGTATCTACTACCGTACCATCAAAATCAAAAATTACATAATCATACTTTCTCATAGAAAACTGAGCCGATTTATTTTTAAAACAAACCGGCTTTCCTTTCAGTATTGAATTATTCGGCTGTAATGTTTTTTCTTTCCTCAGCCTTAAGCATAAATTTATCTGACTTTATGCTGAATCTTTCGTGGGTGCCTTTTCCGATGAGACCTGCATTATCGTAAGCCTCCACATCGAAGGTAACCTTTCTCCCGTCACAGGAGGCAACGGTGGCCACAGCCTTTACTTCGGCTCCGACTGCAGTAGCAGCTAAATGCTGAATGTTAAGAGCAGTACCTACTGTGGTAATACCCTCTTCTGTATATTTTTCACAAAGCTCGCTCGCCGCCTGCTCCATAAGAGCAACCATAGCGGGCGTGGCGAAAACAGCCAATGAACCGCTACCAATTTCGGCGGCAGATAATTCCTTGGTCACTGTTTTTATAACCTCGTGCTTTGTACCTGCTTCTATAATCATAGTAGTAACTCCTTAGGTAAATCTTTTAATGAATGAAAAGAGCTTTATTCTGTCATCGGGAAGCTCAATATTAGTGTCACAGTAAACGGCAGTCTGTACTCTCTGTGCTGCTAAGGGGAAATCCATAAATACCACAGCACTTGATCCCACATATCCCGTTCTGAAAACTTCGTTATCACTCAGAGTAAACTGCTCTATATCATAGGTAACCCAGCCGTTTGTTACAGCCTGTGTACCGTAGGACAAAATCTGCATTTTAGTCATATCTGTCTTGACATACTTAAAGAGCATATCAAGAGCATCGTTAAGCTGTGAAAGAGAAGCATTAGTAGCACTTTTTATAAAGGATTCAATAACCTGTCTCTGTCTTCTCGTTCTGCTTACATCACTGTCGGAGTCGCTTTTTCTGATTCGTGCGAAAACCAGAGCTTCCGCACCGTTAAGAGTTACGGCAGGACCGCTTTCGATAGTATGCTTTGTGGTGCGGTTAATGTAGTTTGCCTCATATTCCTGCACCTCTACTGTAATACCGCCCAGAGCATCGATAATATCCACAAAGGAAGAGAAGTCAACAGCAACATAGTGGTCGATGTCAATTTTAAAATTCTTTTCAATTGTATCAATTAGAGCCACGGGACCGCCGTAAAAATAAGAGGAATTAAGCTTTGCATATCTGTCCTCGCCGCCGATATTCATATAAGTCCAGGTATCACGGAAAAATGAGGTCATATTAATTTTCTTGGTTTTCTTGTTAAGAGAAACGAGGATAAGTGAATCTGAACGGCCTCCGTTTTCCAGTGCATCACGGGAGTCAAGACCAACAAGAAGTACATTCAGTACATTTTTACTGGAATAAAGAGTACCGCCGTTATTTGCCCACTGATAAAGATAATCGTTAAGAGATCCGGCACTGTCAATGGAGGTCATAATCTCCATTTCCTCTTCATCGTAAATGGGTTGTGTAGTCTGTATCTGTTCCGGACTGTCGCCTGTGTCCATTAGCTCTAACTTTTCGTTAATAAATGCCATGCCAACGGCAAAAAAGACCATAATAACAGTCAGCATAAAATAAAAGTTCTTTGCTCTTCTTCTTTTATTTTTCCAAAGAAATGCAGCAATCGGATTGGATTTTTTTTGTTCTTTCTTCTTTTCCATTGTCTCACTTCTTTCTTTTTATCTTCACCGTAATTTACGGATAATTATCAACTTCAAGGGGGAGATTAACTCCCCCGTTTTATAAATCATTCTTCTGTCTGCTGTACAGCTTCATCTGCTTCTGCGGATGCTTCTTCCCCTTCACTCTCCTTTTCCTCTACTTCACGTACTGCAATAGCTGAAACTACCTTTTCATTTTCGGAAAGTCTCATTACGCGTACACCCTTTGAGGTACGGGAAACAGTGTTGATCTGAGAAGCGGACATTCTGATAATAATACCGTCGGAGGAAATAAGGATAACATCGTCACCCTCGTAAACATTGGCAACAGCGGCTACCTTACCGTATTTTTCGATATGGTAGTTAAGAACGCCCTTACCTGCACGGGACTGGATACGGTATTCGTCAAATTCACTGAGTCTGCCGAGACCTGATTCAGCGATAGTGAGAATTTTCATGGAATCATCCTGGTTTTCACCGATGATACACATACCGACTACCTCGTCCTCTTCCTTAAGCTCGATAGCTTTGACACCACGGGCAGTTCTGCCTATAGGACGGCAATCGTTTTCATTGAAGCGGATGGACATACCGTTTCTGGTGGCGATGAGAACATCATCATTACCGTCGGTAAGTCTTACCCAGGCGAGCTCATCATCTTCATCAAGATTAATGGCAATAATACCGTTTTTACGAATATTTTTATACTGCTCGAGATCAGTTCTCTTAATGATACCCTTTCTGGTAACCATACAGAGATATTTAACCTCTTCTCCGCCAAAGTCGGGAACTCTTATCATAGAGCTTACCTTTTCGTCGCCCTCGAGGGGAAGGAGGTTTACTATATTCATACCCTTACTCTGCTTACTGCCCTCGGGAATTTCATAGCCCTTGAGACGGTAGGTTTTACCGTAGGTGGTAAAGAACATAATATAATCGTGGCTCGAGCAGGTAAACATCGTTTCAGCGATGTCCTCTTCTCTTCGGGTCATACCCTTAACGCCTCTGCCGCCTCTGTTCTGGATAGAATAGGACTCTACAGGCTGACGCTTAATATAACCGAGAGTAGTAAGAGTGTAAACGCACTGCTCCTCGGGAATGAGAGATTCAATATCAACTTCACCGCTTACTGTGGTGATTTCTGTTCTTCTTTCGTCACCGAAGCGGTCTCTGATAGCCATAGCCTCGCTCTTAACAAGACCGAGAACCTTGCTTTCATCAGCAAGAATTTCCATAAATTCTGCAATTTTGAGTTTAAGTGCAGCGAGTTCTTCTTCAATCTTTGTTCTTTCGAGACCTGTTAACTGACCCAGACGCATCTTAACGATGGCATCAGCCTGAATTTCAGTAAGACCAAAGCGCTCAATAAGGGCAAGCTTACCTGAAGCCTGGTCCTTTGATGCGCGGAGAATTTTAATAACCTCATCGATGAAATCAAGAGCAATCATAAGACCGTCGAGAATGTGCTTTCTCTCCTCTGCCTTACGAAGGTCATATCTTGTTCTTCTTACGATAACCTCTTCCTGATGCTTGATGTAATGGTCAAGAATCTGCTTGAGGGTGAGGATTTTCGGCTCACCGCCAACGAGAGCGAGAAGGATGATACCGTAAGAAATCTGAAGCTGTGTGAAGGAATAAAGCTGATTGAGAACTACCTGAGGATTAGCATCTCTTTTAAGGTCAACAACCAGGCGCATACCCTCTCTGTTTGAATAGTCGTTGATATCGGAAATGCCTTCGATTTTCTTATCCTTGACAAGGTCAGCCATAGCCTCGATAAGTCTTCTTTTATTAACCTGATATGGAAGCTCGGTAACGACAATCTGGAATCTGCCATTTTTGGTTTCAGCAATTTCAGCACGGGCTCTAACGATGATTTTACCGCGGCCTGTACCGTATGCGGCTCTGATACCGCTTCTGCCCATAACGATACCTGCTGTGGGGAAGTCAGGACCTTTGATAAACTGCATAAGGTCATCAAGCTCAGCCTCGGGATGATCAATATAATAACACATACCGTCTATAATCTCACCGAGATTATGGGGAGGAATATTTGTAGCCATACCTACAGCGATACCGGTAGAACCGTTTACGAGGATATTCGGGAAACGGGAGGGTAAAACTGTGGGCTCCTTAAGACGGTCGTCATAGTTAGGAGCAAAATCAACAGTTTCTTTATCAATATCAGTAAGCATTTCCATAGAGAGCTTACTCATTTTACTTTCAGTATATCGGTAAGCAGCAGGAGGGTCACCGTCGATGGAGCCGAAGTTACCGTGACCGTCTACGAGAATATATCTGGTAGAGAATTTCTGTGCCAATCTTACCATAGCATCATAAACAGATGCATCACCGTGAGGATGATAAGAGCCGAGCACGGAGCCGACGGTATCGGCACATTTACGGTAAGCCTTTTCGGGATAAAGACCGTTTTCATACATAGTATAGAGAATACGGCGGTGAACAGGCTTAAGACCGTCTCTTACATCGGGAAGTGCTCTGGAGGTGATAACTGACATTGAATAGTCAAGAAATGACTTTCTCATTTCCCTGTTAAGATCAACATCAATTATCGTCTGATTTTCATAATTTAAATTTTCCATATTATCACCATTTTTTTGTTATTTTGGTTATATGTCCACTTTAACTAATTTGTTTTTAAAAAGATTTTCGATGAGATTATTTATCATCTGACTGTTTTCATAGCTTAAGGCTCTTTTCGGTATAACCACCGAATCCTTTTCACCGAAGGAGAAGGCGAGAGAGCTTATACTGTCGATAACACCGGTAACATCACTGAAAGCATAATGCTTTTCGAAGTTTCCTTTGAATCTTTCGGTGCTACCGAATCTGTAAACTATATGGTCACCGTAAAAATCCACGGTTATTGATCGGTGTGCCATCTGAGATTCATTATTTTTCTTTATCTGTGAAAAAACAGTTATAATGTCTGAAATTTTAGGAATAACTATAAAGGACAAAAAGGCATAATAAATCAGTTCGTACTGACTCATCATAAAACCGAACACTATAAACATACACATCAGCAGCATTTTTGAAAGCATTTTATTTTTTGCTTCACCGAAAAGTATGCTTATAAAAATAGCTTTTTTATTTACATCCTGTCTTTCAGGGAGAAAGTTTACTGAAAAATATTTCATATTACCTTACCCCCTGCCGTATTTTCGTGAAAATATCTATCCTGCATTTTTTCTCTGAGAATAAGAATAAACTTTTCAATTTCACCCTTTACTATTCCGCTTTTTGAAATGCAGACGGGAAGATTTCCGCTTTCAACGATAATATTAATTGAATTAACTCCTTCGATGACCTTTTCTATTTCCTCGTAGAAATAATTAGATTTACTATAAGGAGTAGAGAATTCCACATCGTTTTCTCTGAGCACTGCCTGCTTGAGACCTTTTGAAGAAGCTGTCCCGAATACATTTTTTACATTTTTTCTTAAAGTTGACTTTAAAAGGAAGAATACAGAAATAATTTCCATTACTGTAAGAAAAACAGATGCTACAGAATAAAAATCCTTATCTTCACGAAAATAAAATATTACTGCGTTTACGGCTATAACAGAAACTGAAGCAAGAATAACACTCAGGATAAAATATTTTTTACTGATAAATCCTGACCTTTTACGCCATATTTCCGCACCCTCATTGAGAGCGGGTACCGTATCCTTATAAACAATACCGTATGGTGTCATTTTATCAATTCCTTATATATCAAGATTCTGAACGTATTTTGCGTTCTTTTCGATGAAATCACGTCTGGGCTCAACCTTGTCACCCATAAGAATGGAGAAGGTTTCATCAGCGGCGATAGCATCCTCTAAGGTAACACGGAGCATAATTCTGTTTTCGGGATTCATTGTAGTTTCCCAGAGCTGCTCCGGGTCCATTTCACCGAGACCCTTATAGCGCTGAATATCCGCACCGGGCATTTCCTTCATCTTTTCGTCTCTTTCTTCGTCGGAGTAAGCATACTCGTGCTTTTTACCCTTTGAGAGCTTATAAAGAGGAGGCTGTGCGATGTAAACAAATCCGCCATCAATAAGAGGTCTCATATATCTGAAGAAGAAGGTAAGAAGAAGTGTTCTGATATGTGCACCGTCAACGTCGGCATCGGCCATAATAACGACTTTATGGTAACGGAGCTTTTCTACATCGAAATCCTCATTGAAGCCTGCACCGAGAGCAGTAACAACAGGAAGAAGTTTTTCGTTTGAAATGACCTTATCAGGTCGGCTCTTTTCTACGTTAAGCATTTTACCCCAGAGAGGAAGAATAGCCTGAATGGTTCTGTCTCTGCCTTCCTTAGCAGAGCCGCCCGCAGAGTCACCCTCTACGATGTAAATTTCAGTCTTTGTGGGGTCTTTTTCTGTACAGTCAGCCAGCTTACCGGGAAGAGAATTGCTTTCAAGGGGAGACTTTCTTCTGGCGGCTTCTCTTGCTCTTCTTGCAGCTTCTCTTGCACGGGAAGCATCGAGAGATTTAGAGATAATTGCCTTTGCAATTGAGGGATTTTCCTCGAAGAAATCAGAAAGCTTTGTGTAAACTGTATTGCTCACAAGCTTTGTCATTTCTGTGTTGCCGAGCTTACCCTTAGTCTGTCCTTCAAACTGTGCTTCCGTAAGCTTAACGGAAATAACTGCTACCAGACCTTCACGGCAGTCTTCACCTGCTAATTTAGTATCAGCATCCTTGATATAGCCGTATTTTTTTCCGTATTCGTTGAATACCTTGGTAAGTGCTGTTTTAAAACCTGTTTCGTGTGTACCGCCGTCTACGGTGTTAACATTATTTGCATAGGAGAAAATTCTTTCCTTATATCCGTCATTATACATAAGTGCTACTTCAGCACTCTTATCTCCGTCTACGGAAGAGAAATGAATAACCTTTTCGTGAATGGGAGTAAGACCGTAGGTTTCACCGATATGCTCAACGAAGGAACCAAGACCGCCCTCATAACAGAAATAATCCTCGATTACATTATCTTCATCACGTCTGTCAGTGAGAGTGATGGCAAGACCTGCATTAAGGAAAGCAGACTCACGGAGATGATTTTTAAGAATATCATAATCATATTCTGTAGTTTCCTGGAAAATAAGAGCATCAGGCTTGAATTTAATGAAAGTACCTGTGATATCTGTGTCACCGATAACAGTAAGATCAGTAGCGATATTACCTCTCTCAAATCTCTGATGATGAATGTGTCCGTTCTGAGAAACCTCGACCTCCATCCATTCGGAAAGTGCATTAACTACCGATGAACCAACACCGTGAAGACCGCCTGATACCTTGTAACCGCTTCCGCCGAATTTACCGCCGGCGTGAAGAACGGTAAGAACGACAGTAACAGCGGGAAGTCCCTGCTGCTCATTTATACCTACAGGAATTCCTCGTCCGTTATCTCTTACTGTAATAACATTACCGGGTAAAATTTCTACTTCGATATGTGTACAGTAGCCTGCCAATGCTTCGTCGATTGAGTTGTCAACGATTTCATAAACAAGGTGGTGAAGACCTCTGGGACCTGTGGAGCCGATGTACATACCGGGACGCTTTCTTACAGCCTCAAGTCCTTCGAGAACCTGAATGGCATCAGCGTTGTATTCTTCGGTAACAACAGTATCCATAGTTTCGATTATTTCATCTTTTACATCTGTTATTTCCTGATTTTCAGCAGTAGCCTTGATTTCATCCATGGCTATTACCTCCGTTTCATTTTTTACAAATTTTAAATATATATAAATCGGTTAATACCGTGAATTTTCTCAGTATTTGAAATCCTGTGTTCTTTTTAAAAGAGTAGAGGTAGAAATCTGTGAAAGATAAACTTTATTTTTTTCTTCCTTATTAGAACAGACAATAAAGGATTTAGGAAGCTCTGTAGAAACCACATTTACATTCCCTTTTTTTTCTGCCGAGGAAAGATAATTCCTCGTTTTTTTAGAAACAGTGGTGTTATCAAGATCAAAAATACCCACTATTTCATTCAGAGTAATAACCGTGTTCTGTCCTAAATGGAGATACATAAAATAACCTCTTATTTCTTTTTACAGATGCCGTCTTTCATTTCCAGCCTCATACCGTATTTTAAATTCTTTACCGCCGTCGGATCACAGCAGGTAATGAAAACCTGCCAGTCCTTTATGTGGTTAAGAATATAATTCTGTCTGCCTGTGTCAAGCTCACTCATAACATCGTCTAAAAGTGCTACAGGCTGAACATCAGAAAAATTTTTTATTACTGCCGCTTCACCTAATTTAAGTGAAAGAGCTGCAGATCTCTGCTGTCCCTGTGAGCCGTAATTACGGGCAGGGAGACGGTCTATTTTTATTGACAAATCATCTCTGTGAGGCCCTACGGAGGTAAAACCTGTCACAAGGTCAAGTTTACGTGACTGATAGAGCTGATTTTTCATATTCTCATATAATTCCTGTTTCGTATCACCGACTACCACAGTCTGCTGATTATAGGAAATATCGAGTTTTTCTTTTCCTGAGGAAAGACCGCTGTAAATTTCATCCGTATAAAATGACAGTTTATTTATATAGCCTAATCTCTGTCTGATAATTTCCGAAGCAAAGAAGGCTATTCTGTCCTCCCATATATCAAGGGTATCATAAAGCTCACTGTGAATCTGAATGTCCTTCAAAAGCACATTTCTCTGGGCGATTGCTTTATTATACTGTGAAAGAGTTACGGCATATTTAGGCTTTAACTGACTGATAGCTATATCTAAAAATCTTCTTCTTTCGTAGGGACCTTCCTTAACAAGTGAAAGATGAACGGGAGAAAATATAACAGCTAAAAACTCACCCATTATCTGATTTGAGCTTTTCATTTTTACTCCGTTAAGAATAAACTTTCTTCCTTCACCTATTTCTAAATAAGCATTCTGCTCTCTGTCACGGGCAAAGAAATCCATAGAAAGATTAGCAGTTTTACTGTTAAAGTTAATTAATTCACTGTCCTTTGAGCTTCTGAAAGAGCGACAGCCAGTAAAAAGCCATATGCTTTCCAAAAGATTTGTCTTTCCCTGGGCATTTTCACCGTAAATAATATTTACTCCGTCACAGGGATCAATGGTAGTTCTTTCAATATTTCTGAAGTTTTTAACTTCAAGATGCTTTACATTCATTAAATGTCACCAAATAATTATCTGACTATTTTATAAATTTTCTTTTCAAATTCAAAGGTATCGCCATCAGTAAGCTTTTTGCCTCTTAAGGTGCATACCTCACCGTTTACCTTTACAAGACTGTCCTGAATAATCATTTTTGCCTGACCGCCTGTGGATATGGCATTAGAAAGCTTAAGAGCTGCATCAAGCCTTATATTTTCAGTAGTGATTGTTACTTCTTTTTCTTCTCTTTTTGCTAATTTAACTTTTACTTTCATAATATCAACTCTTAAAAATTATATTCTTACAGGAAGGATAAGGAAGAAGAATTTTTCACCCTCTAAGGGCTTGATTATAATAGGCTGATTTGCACTGCCCATTTCTATTCTGATTTCTTCCTCGTCGCATACTTTAAGTGCATCCAGAACAAATCTGTTATTAAAACCGATTTCGATGGTATTACCTTCGATTTCAGCAGCTATTTTATCTGATGCTGTACCGATAGCTGTTACGGAAGAGAATTTCATTATTCCGTTTTCCACGCTGCAACGGACCGGACTTGATTTATCGGTAATAATAAGTGAAGTTCTTTCGATACATTCGATAAGATTTCTTGTATTTACCTTAATCTGTGTAGACGACGTAAGAGGGATAGCAGCCTTATAATTAATGAAGTTACCCTCTAAAAGTCTGGAAATAATTTCACAGTTTTCATATTTAAAAATAATGTGTCTTTCGCCTACGAGAATTTCGATTTCTGCTTCATCGTCACCGCCGAGCTTTGAAATTTCATTAAGAGTTTTAGCGGGAACAACAAATTCAAGTTTATTATCATCGAAGGTATAATTGATATTTTCTCTTCTTATTGCGAGTCTTGCACCGTCTACTGCTACAAGAACAAGAAGACCGTCACCTATTTCAAACTTAACACCTGTATGTACAGGGTTTCTCTCACCTGTAGATACGGAAAAGATTGTTTTTCTTATCATATCCTTAAGAGTGGCAAGATTAAGAGAAATGGGAGAGAATTTGGTAAGGGTGGGAAGCTCGGGATATTCGTCGGCAGATGTGCCGATAAGAGAATATTCCGCCTCACCGCTTTTTATTTTACAGATATTTCTGTCATCACAATCTACGGATACCGTATCGGCAGGTACCATTCTTAAAATATCACAGAGATTCTTTGCGGCAAGAACAATTCTTCCCTCACCTATTACATCTGCATCAATTTTAATTTTTGAACCTACTTCGAGGTCATAGCCCGTAAGTGTAACAGTACCTGCGGATGCTTCAATAAGAATACCCTCTAATGAAGGAATAGTTGATTTGTTTGATACTGTTCGCTGAACATTCATACAGGCTTTGGAAAATTCAGCACTGTCGCATATTATTTTCATAGGAAAGCTCCTTTTCAAAAAATTCGTAAAAATAAAATATTAAGAATAGTAGTATTAGTAGTGTATGCGGAAAATGTGGAAAAAAGCGGTAAAGTCAGATTTTAAGCATATTTGAAGGCTTTTTTATCTGTTAAACCTTTTGTTGAATTTCTGAAGTTATTAACATCAGGTTTAAGTGCTTTGTTTAAAAAGTTGAAAAACCGATGTTAAATATGTAAAAATAAGTGGAAAACTTCAGCTTTCGTTTATGTTTTTTATGATGTCATCAATAGTAGCTTTAAGGGAAACATCCTTTTCAATTTTGTTTTTTATTTCCTTCAGAGCGTAAATAATCGAGGAGTGATGCTTATTACCGAACTCAGTACCTATTGCCTTGAGAGAAAGACTTGTTACCTGTTCAACCACATAAATTGCAACCTGTCTTGCCTGAGAGATATTTGCACTTCTTTTATCTGAGCGTATATCAGCAGGACTTACATCGAAGGTACGTGCAACCTCGTTGATGATATTATCGACGGTTACAGGAGTAGGCTGGTCATCGTTTATAAGGTCACTTATAGCTCTTTTTGCTACGGCTATGGAAGGTCTTACACCCTCCACATCCTGAAATGCCTTAATTTTTTTAACGGCACCCTCCAGCTGACGGATATTTCTTTTTATATTTTCACCGATAAACTGGATAACCTCATCATTAAGGTCAAGGCCGAGAGCCTCTGCTTTGTTTTTTACGATTGCCATTCTCGTTTCAAGTGTGGGAGGCTGAACATCGGCGATAAGACCCATTTCAAATCTTGTACGGAGTCTTTCCTCTAAAGTCATCATTTCTTTCGGAGGACGGTCAGAGGTGAGAACTATCTGACTGCCTGCATTATTGAGAGCGTTAAAGGTATGGAAAAATTCCTCCTGAATTGTTTCACCTCTGGCGATGAAGTGAATATCGTCTACGAGGAGAACATCGCAGTTTCTGTATTTTTCGTGGAAATCATAGGTGTTATGGTTTCCGATGTAGTAAATCAGTTCATTTGTAAAATGCTCACCACTGGTATAGATAATATTTGCATTGGGATTATTTGCCTTGATTTCATTCATTATGGCTAAAAGCAGGTGAGTTTTACCTAAACCTGAGTGACCGTATATGAAAAGAGGGTTATAGGCCTTTCCGGGATTACTTGCCACATTTATTGCAGCTGCATGGGCAAATCGGTTCGAAGGTCCTGTTATGAAATTTGAGAATGTGTAATCATATTCGTTTATATCGGATTTGTTTGTATTGTCAATATCGTGATTTTTTGCCTGTTCATTAGGAACTATATATTCAATAGTAATAGGGAAGCCTAAAACTGCTTCAAAGGCTGAATTGATAATTTCGGAAAATTTATCAACGATAATTCTTTTTTTGAATTCAGTAATCGAAAGATAAACAGTGTCATTCTGAAATTTTACGAAGCTCAGAGGACTCAGCCAGACATTATAGGCGACTTCGGTAACTGAAAGCTTAAGCTGTTCTTTTACCAATTCCCATATTTCGTCAAAAGAATTCATAATTTTACCTCCTTGATTTTTTATAAAAAAACTTGATTGAGTCTTATTATTATATTAATATATAAATATATAAAATAAGTTAGATACAATTATACATAGTACAACACCTTATAAGTTTATCATAATTTTCTTTTTCTTTCAAGTCTTTTATTAAAATTATTGATTTAAAAGGGGTAAAAAGGTATAATTAATTTAATAGAGGTGAAACACATTGAAGTTAAAAGAACAGGAAAATGGCATAATTTTGGAAAATATAGAGTGTTTTAATGTTGAACTCTCGCTTTTCTGTGGTCAGGCCTTCCGTTGGATAAAAAATGAGGACGGTTCTTTTACCGGAACCGTAAAGGGAAGAGTGCTTAATATTTCGCAGAATGACTGTCAGATAATATTAAAAAACACTACTAAAGAAGAATTTGAAAATATTTGGATTGATTATTTTGATCTTGAGAGAGATTACGCGGATATTTGCAAAAGATTTGAAAGTGATACTCATCTGAAAAATGCAAAAGATGAATATTACGGTATAAGAGTACTTAATCAGGAGCCCTGGGAGGCACTTTGCTCTTTTATAATCTCGCAGAACAATAACATTCCCCGTATATCGGGAATAATAAAAAGATTATGTGAAAATTTCGGTGAAAAAATAGATGAAGAAAATTATTCTTTTCCTTCTTATGAAAGACTCAGAGATGTCACTGTGGAGGAATTAGGCGTTTTGAGAGCAGGCTTCAGGGCTAAATATATTGCTGATGCTGTTAAAAAGTTAAACAGTGAAGAAATTTCACTTAAAGAAATAAAAAAAATGCCTATAGAACAGGCAAGACAGGAGCTTATGAAAATCAAGGGAGTCGGTGCGAAGGTTGCTGAATGTACTCTGCTTTACGGCTTCGGAAAAAAAGAGGCTTTTCCTGTGGATGTATGGGTAAAAAGAATAATGTCTGAGCTTTATCCTGAGGGTCTGCCTGAATGTACAAAGAATGTGGAGGGTATCGCACAGCAGTATCTTTTTCATTGGAGACGAAATCTGAAGGAGGATTAAAATGACGAAAAAACAAAGAATGAAATTATGTGTTGAGGCTTTGGAAAAAGAATATCCTGATGCACTCTGTTCTCTTAATGCTGAAAATCCTCTTCAGCTTATTATTGCGACCAGGCTTTCGGCACAGTGTACCGACGAAAGAGTAAACAAGGTTACCCCTGCTTTATTTGAAAAATATCCTGATTTAGAGGATTACTGCAATGCAGAGGTTGAGGATATAGAAAGGCTTATTCATTCCTGCGGATTTTACAAAACAAAAGCAAATGATATAAAGGAAATGTGCATTAAAATCCGTGACGAATTCGGCGGTCAGGTGCCTGATACTATCGAAAAGCTAACCTCACTTCCCGGTGTGGGAAGGAAAACGGCAAATCTTATAATGGGTGACGTTTACGGACAGCCTGCCATAGTGGCAGACACACATCTGATAAGAATCACCAACCTTTTAGGCTTCGTTAATACAAAAGATCCGAAAAAGGTAGAGCTGGAGCTTAAGAAAATAATTGAACCTGATAAAAGTAATGATTTCTGCCATCGATGTGTTCTTCACGGCAGAGCTGTATGTGTGGCACGCAGACCGAAATGCAGTGAGTGCTGTATGAAGGAATACTGTAAGAGTGCAAAAAAATAAGGTGAAAATTTTTCACTTGAATTAATAAGAAAAGAGGTACGGGTTTCCGTACCTCTTAAATTTTCTATTCGCTTTTATTTACATAAGGAAGCCCTGTCCGCCGTTAATCATAAGGAACATAGGTGCGAAAACGAGAGCAACGATGGTCATAAGCTTGATAAGGATATTGATGGAGGGACCTGCCGTATCCTTGAAGGGGTCGCCTACAGTGTCGCCTACTACGGAAGCCTTGTGTGCGTCACTGCCCTTACCGCCGCTGGCACCGCTTTCGATGTATTTCTTTGCGTTATCCCATGCACCGCCTGAGTTAGACATAAAGATAGCGAGAAGAACGCCTGTTACCAGAGAACCGGCTAAAAGACCGCCGAGAGCGCTTACGCCTAAAATACAGCCTACGACTAAAGGTGAAAGAACGGCAAGAACACCGGGAACTACCATTTCTTTAAGAGCGGCCGTAGTGGAAATGGCAACGCAGGAGTTATAATCAGGTTTACCTGTTCCATCTAAAAGTCCGGGGATAGCCTTGAACTGACGGCGCACCTCTTCTATCATTTCGTGAGCGGCTTTACTTACGGAATCCATAGTAAATGCAGAGAACACGAAGGGAAGAACACCGCCGATAAGAAGACCGATAACTACCTGATAATTAAGAAGGTCGATACCGATTTCTTCTAATTTTACAGCCTGGGCATAAGAGAAGAAGAGAGCAAGGGCAGTAAGAGCGGCAGAGCCAATGGCAAAGCCTTTACCGATAGCGGCTGTGGTATTACCTACAGAGTCAAGTTTATCGGTAACTTCTCTTACGGATTTGTCGAGTTTGGACATTTCTGCGATACCGCCTGCATTATCGGCGATGGGACCGTAAGCATCAACAGCTACAGTGATACCTGTAGTGGAAAGCATGCCTACTGCCGCCAGAGCAACACCGTAAATACCTGTACCGTTTACATCACTTTTACAGCAGAAATAAGAAACGAAAATACCTACACAGATGAGAAGAATAGGTAAAGAAGTGGATTTGAGACCTACGGCGATACCTGAAATAATGTTTGTGGCAGAGCCTGTCTGTGACTGTTCAGCTATTTTTCTAACGGCACGGAAATTGTCGGAAGTATACATTTCAGTGAGTGTACCGATAAGAGTGCCTACGGCGATACCTGCGATTATAGAAAAAGCATATTTGAGAGTATCAAACATAAAGAAACTCAGAATTAAAGAGGCAATGACAACTACTACAGATGCCACATAGGTTGCAGCCTTAAGTGATTTGTGGGGGTCACTTTTATTACCTCTTACAAAGAAAGTAGAAACTATGGAGGCTAAAATGCCGATAGCTGCTATATAAAGGGGATAGAGAGGTCCTGAAGAGGGATTTGCTGAGTTTGCAAATGCGGCAATACCGAGAGAGATGGCAGAAATAATGGCACCTGCATAGCTTTCGAAAAGGTCAGCACCCATACCTGCCACGTCACCTACATTGTCACCTACGTTATCGGCGATAACTGCGGGATTTCTCGGGTCGTCCTCGGGAATACCTGCTTCTACCTTACCTACAAGGCCAGCACCTACGTCAGCAGCCTTGGTATATATACCGCCGCCTACTCTGGCGAAAAGGGCAATAGAGGATGCACCGAGGCTGAAACCGAAGAGAATATCTGTGTCTTTGGTAATAGCATAAATTGATGAAATACCTAAAAGTCCGAGACCTACCACACACATACCCATTACTGCACCGCCTGAGAATGCTACGGAAAGTGCAGCTTTCATACCGCCTTTTGCGGCAGCCTGTGCAGTTCTTACATTAGCCTTGGTTGCTACATTCATACCGAAGTAGCCTGCTGCGATTGAGAAGGCCGCACCGATGATGAAGCTTAAGGCTGTGGGCCAGGAAATGAAGCAGCCGATGGCTACAAAAAGAGAGAGAACAAAGAAAACAAGAATTTTATATTCGGCGAAAAGGAAGGCCTTGGCACCGCCGTGAATGGCGGCAGAGATTTCCTGCATTCTTTCGTTACCCGGATCTTTTTTGTTTATTCTCGTAGCGAGAAACAGCGCAAATAAAAGAGCAAAACCACCAATGAGTGGTGTAAAATAGAGTATTTTTTCCATATAATAACTCCTTTCGTGTAATTCATAGTAACAGATTAATATTTTATGTACTACGTTATAAAGAATATAATATACTATTCTCATTATCTTGTCAACATATCATACTAAATTTAAAAAATTTTTTATAAAAAATTGTATGTTTTATACTAATAAACACAATATATATTGATGTAGCGAATAAAGATAAAGATGAAGAAGTGTTTTAAGATTTATGCTGAGGTGACTTTCTGACGGTAAATTAAAAGCAGACTGTCCGGTGTTACCCTGACAGTCTGCAGTTGTATTCAGTTTTTATCAATACTTTCTGGAAAGAAGCTTTTCTGCTTCTTCTCTTGAAATTTTACCTACATTATGATCAGCCATTACCTGAACGTCCTTATCGTTGAGTTTATAGAAGTTCCAGATAACGAGAGCGATTACAAGACCGATGATGGGGATAACATTATAGGTGAACCATAAGCCGTCAATTGCTTCGGGTGTCTGCTGTGCTCTGGCGTTAATGGCCTCAAGTGCTTCAAAGCTGTCTACACCCTCAAAGGTTTTGAATCCGAAAACACCTAAAAGAGCGAGACCGAGTGAGCCTGAAATAGCGGCGGCAAGTTTAACGGCAAAGGTTTGGATAGCGAAGGTGATACCCTTTGCTTCGGTACCTGTGGTGTACTGACCGTATTCGGCACAGTCGGGTGTGAATGTGAAGGAAAGAACACCGATAATGCCGAGAGGAATGGCACGGAGCATAAAGGCTATGGTAAAGAGAATGAAGCTGTTGTTTGTGGGAATAATCGCGAAGGAAAGAATGATTGAAGCGATAGCAGAAATTTTGAAAAGTTTTGTTTTATCCATCTTTCTAATGATTTTAGGTACGAGAAGTGCCATAAAGAGCTGGGGAAGAGCGGCAACAGTACCGGTGATAAGGGATGCAAGAGTGTTATTGAAGATATAATAAGCAGTGATAAGGTGAAGAGCTGTGTAGGTCTGTGCTCCTGAATAGAAGATGTAGCCTATATAATAGATAAGAAGATATTTGTTGCTTACTATATATTTAAGCATTCTTCTGACGGTGAACTGCTCTTCGTCGATACTCTGGTTTCTCTCTTCACATTTGAAGCATACGGGGAACATGGTAGCGGCGGCCACTACAGAGACGATAATGGAAATCCAGCCGTAGCTGAGACCGATGAATTCGCTGATGAGGACAGTTACGAGAACTGTGGTAAGAGCAGACCCTACACCGCCTGTGATACCCTTCAGAGAAAGAATCGTATTTCTTTCTTCAATATTGCTGGTCATAGAGGTGATAATACCAAAAGCGGGAACGTCGCAGAGAGTATATGCTGTATCCCAAAGGATATAGGCAATAGCGAACCATGCGAGTTTGAAGGTTTCGGTGGTGGTTTCAGTGTTAGGAATAATGAAAAGTAAAATAGTCGATATGGGTGTAAGTACACAGGCTATTTTAAGCCAGGGAATAAACTTTTTGCCGCTTCTGAATTTAATTTTGTCGAAGATAACACCGAAAAGTGCATCGTTGACAGCATCCCATACCTTTACTGCGAGCATAACTGCAGCTGATTTTGCGGGGTTGACACCTAAAAGAAGAAGGAAAGTAGTCAGATAGGCAGCTATCATATTGTAAATCATATTCTGACCGAAGAAATAGAAATAATAGCTTTTTCTTTCAGTCGGGTTGGTTTGCCATAATGGATTCTGCAATTTTTTTGTTTTCATACCGTTGTCTCCTTTTGTTTTTTACATAAAAATATTGTAGCACTCTGAAAATGATAAGTCAATAGAAAAGAGTTATAAGAAATATTTGTAAGAACTACTTGAACTATTTTAATAAATGTAATATAATGTACTCTGTAAAACTCCAAAACTTGAAAGGAGAATTTATACTATGAATAAATTCAAAGAGTTTTTAGACAGTATCGGAAGTGAATGGAAAACAGGTATTTCCGTTGCTCTTGCGATTATTTTAATTTTCTCAATGGGTAATGTAGCGGGTTCTCTTACAAATATTAACGCTGCTCCCGTAGATGAAGCAGGTGCCGCAGTTGAAAATACAGTCGCTACAGATGCGCCTACAGAAGCACCTACCGCCGCTACCACACAGGCTCCTACAGCGGCTCCCACGACACAGGCTCCCGTAGCGGATTCTCAGCCTTCGGATACAGCAACAACTGATGCACAGACTCCTTCCACAGGTGCTCCGGCTACCACAGAGGAAATCGTGGCTCTCTTTAATGAAAGTGCAAATAAGGTTAAGACAAATGCTAAAAAGGCTACCAGAAATTATCAGGATATGAGAATAAATAAGCTTGAGGTTCCTTCTGCTCTTCAGGCCATTGCTGACGGTGCTATTGAAAAGTTCGTTAAACCGAATATGACTCCTGAAGTATATGAGGGTGCTCTTGTTGCTGAAAAATATCCCGTAAGCGGTACAGATTTCGCAAGTAAGCTTAAGCCTGAATATCTGGAAACCATCACATGCACAGATAATGGTACAGAGTATGTTATCGATATCAAAATGAAAGATCAGTTAAATCCCACATATCGTGGCGGTGAAGGTGTAGGCTCTATTTTCTGGACAATGAATCCCCAAAGCATTTCAGATAATCTTCCCGTAGGCGAAGTAGAAAAATGTGATTTCTCATATTATAACTGTACTGCCACCGCAAAAATTGACAAAGCTACCGGCAATATGACATATTCGAAGTTCATTTATAATTTCGATATGGATATCAGCATCAAGCTGGGTCTTTCCCTTAATGCTTTAGCATCACTTACAGTTGATGAAGAATACGTAATGGAATATTGATTTACATAATATGAATTAAGAAATTGAGGTTCTTCGGAGCCTCATTTTTTATGGAAAAAAATAACATTTTATCTTGACAAATCAGTATAACAATGGTATTATCTATGTAGTTAGTTATGACTAATTATATTTTTATTCAAGCAGTTAGTTTAACCTAATCATATATAGCGAGGTATCAGTTATGAATTTATCACAGGCTACTGAAGGAAAAGAATATATCATCCGTGAAATAGAAACTGAGGATGATGAGCTTGATGCTTTCCTTTTTTCCCTTGGTTGCTACAGCGGAGAGCCCATTACCGTAATCTCTCACCTTAAAGGCAGCTGTGTGGTTTCCATAAAGGACGGCAGATACAATATTGACCGTCAGCTGGCTGAAGCGATTGAAATATAATTTACGGCAGATTAATTTCTGCCGATAGCTTAAAAAAACGAGTTAGTCTTGTATAACTCGACTGAACAGAAAAGAAAGCAGAGGAATTTATTTATGAGAATTGCACTTACAGGCAATCCCAACAGCGGTAAAACCACTATGTATAATGCTCTCACCGGCGCCAACGAAAAGGTTGGCAACTGGGCAGGTGTTACCGTAGAAAAGAAAGAGCACAGCGTAAAAAAGGTTTATTGTAACGACAAGGATAATTTAACAGCCGTTGACCTTCCCGGTGCTTACTCTATGTCCCCCTTCACTTCTGAAGAAAGCGTTACGAGTGACTATGTAAAAAACGAAAACCCTGATGTTATCATAAACATTGTCGATGCTACAAATTTAAGCAGAAGTCTTTTTTTCACCACACAGCTTCTGGAGCTCGGTATCCCTATGGTGGTGGCACTGAACAAAACCGACATAAACAAAAAGAAAGAAACAAAAATCAATATAAAGGCTCTGTCTGAATTTTTAGGCTGCCCTGTGATTGAAACTGTTTCCACCTCTTCGGAAGGTCTTTCCGAGCTTATGAAAACTGCCATCGGTCAGGCAGGAAAAGCTCAGACTGCTCCCTATACGCAGGGCAGTGTGGATATGACAGACAAAAATGCAGTTGCAGAGGCAGACAAAAAGCGTTTCATTTTCGTTAATGAAATAGTCTCTGCTACTCAGAAAAGAAAAATTTTCACCAATATAAGAAACTCTCAGGATAAAATCGATGCGGTGCTTACGAGCAGATGGCTCGGTATTCCAATTTTTGCGGTTATTATGTTTGCAGTTTTCTGGGTTTCACAGGCAGGCCCGGGTGTATGGATTGCGGATTGGCTTGTTGCTTTGCTTGAAAAAGGACAGGAGGCTATCGGCGGCTTGCTGGAAAATGCAAATCCCTTCCTCTATGCCCTTTTGGTTGACGGTATCATCGGCGGTGTTATTGCCGTTATCGGTTTCCTTCCCCTTGTTATGGTAATGTATTTTCTCATCGCCCTTTTAGAGGACTGCGGTTATATGGCAAGAGTTTCAGTTATTCTTGACCCAATTTTCAAAAAAGTAGGTCTTTCGGGTAAATCCGTTATCCCCTTCGTTATAGGTACAGGCTGTGCAATCCCAGGTGTTATGGCTTGCCGTACAATCCGTAACGAGCGTGAGAGAAGAGCTACGGCTATGCTCGCACCCTTTATGCCCTGCGGTGCCAAGCTTCCCGTTATTACTCTTTTTGCAGGTGCTTTTTTTGAGGATGCCACGTGGGTAGGTCCAATGATGTATTTTGTGGGTATCGCTATAATCTTCTTTGCCGCCCTTATCATCAATAAAATCACAGGAAATTCAAAGAAAAAATCCTTCTTTATTATGGAGCTTCCCGAATATAAGGTTCCCTCTTTTATGAGAGCTTTCAAATCTATGTGCAGCCGAGGTTGGGCTTACATAGTAAAGGCGGCTACAATTATTCTTCTGTGTAATACCGCAATACAGATTATGCAGTCCTTTACCTGGAAATTACAAACAGCTGAAACAGCGGATGCTTCCATTCTTGCTTCAATTGCAGGCCCCTTTGCCTATATACTTGTTCCTGTGGCAGGTGTTCTTTCCTGGCAGCTTGCGGCAGCCGCAATCACCGGCTTTATTGCAAAGGAAAATGTGGTAGGTACTCTTGCCGTATGCTTTGTAGGACTTGAAAATCTTATTGATATGGATGAGCTTGCACTTATGGAGGGTGCAGGTGCTGAAGCAGCAGGTGTTATGGCAATAAGCAAGGTTGCCGCTCTGGCTTATCTTATGTTCAATCTGTTTACTCCCCCCTGCTTTGCAGCTATGGGTGCAATGAACAGTGAAATGAAAAGTGCTAAATGGCTCTGGGGCGCCATAGGCTTTCAGTTGGGAACCGGCTTCACTGTAGGTTATGCCGTATATCAGATTGGTACTCTTATCACTACAGGTAATGTAGGCGAAGGCTTCCTTCCCGGACTTGTCGCTATCCTCATCTTTGCAGGAATACTCATTGCTCTTTCTGTCAAGGCATCAAAAAAGGTGAAAGCCGAACAGGCACTGAAGGCACAGAAAAACAGACAGTAAAATAATAAATTAGAGGAAGTAACTATGGATAATATTATAATTATTGCTCTGGTGGCAGTTATTGTCACTTTGGCGGGAATTTATGTATACAAAGAAAAGAAAAAAGGTAAAAAATGTATCGGATGTCCCGCAGGCGGAAAATGCACCTCAGGTGACTGTCAGAGCTGTAAGACTTATCATAAGGCAGAATAAAAAACAATAAAAATCTCTCCGACAGCAGAAGTACTGAAGGAGAGATTTTTCGTTACATTAGTCTGGAAATAATAAGTCCCGCCACAAGTCCGCCGAGAACGGAAAGAACAATCTTTAAAACTGCAGTAGTTCTGTCACCTTTTATTTTCGTGGGCGGTGCCTTATCTGTTCTGCCTGCAATAATTCCCGCCCTCTCTCTTATTTTTCCTTCACTGATACTGGCATACTCGGGCTTTACAAAAAAGAGAATTCTCTCAAAATAATCGCAGTCGGTTTCATTCACTTCAACTACCTGACGGTTAACGCCTTTAATCATAATATTACCTCTCCCTAAAAATATTTACATTTTTAGTTTTGTAAGATTATTGGCTTTTATGCCTTGAATTTAATTACAAAAAATGCTATTGTTTATTAAGAGGTGTAGTTATGATTAATTATCAGAAGGAACTGGATAAAATAATAGAAGAAAACGAAAAAAAAGGTATCGTGCCTACTCTTATGCTCCATGTATGCTGTGCACCCTGCAGCAGCTACTGCCTGGAATATCTTTCGCAGTATTTTAAAATAACTGTTTTTTATTATAACCCTAATATTCATCCTGCCGAGGAATACACTCAGAGAGTAAATGAAGTAAAAAGGCTTATCAGCGAAATGACCTTTAAGTATCCCGTTGATTTTATTGAGGGAAGAAATGAGCCCTCAGAGTTTTATTCGGCGGTCAAGGGCTATGAAAAGGCGAGAGAGGCGGGTGAAAGATGCTTCATCTGCTACAGACAGCGCCTTTATGAAACTGCTCTTAAGGGTAAGGAAATGGGATTTGATTACTTTACTACTACCCTTTCCATAAGTCCCCTTAAAAACGCAGAGAAAATAAATGAAATCGGGCAAGACATAGAAAAAGAGCTTGGCATAAAGCATCTGCCTTCGGATTTTAAAAAGAAAAACGGATATAAGCGTTCAATTGAACTTTCAAAGGAACATAATCTCTACAGGCAGAATTACTGCGGATGTGTTTTTTCTTTAAAAAGTGAATAATAAAATCCCTTTTGTTGCACAATAAATAAAAAGTAACAAAGGGGATAATTTTATGCAGACAGATACAGTAAAGCTTTTAAGGGAATGTGATTCGGGCGCCAAGACAGCCGTAAACTCCATAACTGAAATGCTGGACAAGGTGAAAAATCCTGACCTTCTTTCAATTCTTACCAAAAGCCTTAAAACTCATCAGAGTTTACAGGTGGAAATCGGGGAATACATCAAGGAAATCGGCGCAGAAACCAAGGATCCTCCACTTATGGCGAAGGCTATGTCCTGGATGAAGACAAACATTAAAATGCTCGAGCATAACGAAGACAAGACCATCGCTGACCTTATGCTCGACGGCTGTAATATGGGAATAAAACAGCTCTGCAGCTATGTTAATGAATATAAGGGCGCTGACGAAAAATCACAGGCCTTAGCCAAAAAAATCATCAAGGAAGAGGAGCACCTCATCGAGGAGCTGAAAAATTATCTTTAATATGAAAAAACAGTCGGGTGTCCGTAAACATCCGACTGTAATTTTATGTTTTTATCAGTTGATTTTACCGTAGAGGGAAACCTTCTCAGCACCTGCGTCAGTTCTGGGTGCTCTGGAGGGAGCTTCCACGGGAGCAGAATTGCTTCTGCCTCTGCCTCCGCGGTTATAACCGCCTCTGCCTCCGCGGCCTCTGTTGTAGCCGCCCTTTGAGGGGTGAGTGGGTTTTACACCTTCAGCGAGAGTGATAACGACTCTTCTGCTTGCATCTGAGCCTACAGAGTGAGAGGAAACACCTTCGATTTCCTGAACTGCTGTGTGAATAATTCTTCTTTCGTAGGGATTCATAGGCTCGAAAGTAACATTTCTGCCGTATTTGAGTACCTTTTCGGAATTTTTCTTAGCAAGCTCACGAAGGGCATTGTTTCTCTTTTCACGGTAGTTACCTACGTTGATGGAAATTCTTGAGTATTCGCCGTCCTTCTTTGTCTTGTTAGCAACAAGTCTGGTAAGATACTGGATAGAGTCAAGAGTTTCACCTCTTCTGCCGATTACGATGCCGTAATCATCACCGCAGTCGAGCTCGAAGATAACTTCGTTATCCTGTGTACGGAAAGCCTCGATTTTAACTTCGCCCACACCCATACCTGAAAGAATTTCAGTAAGATATGCAGCGGCAGCCTTAAGGCTTTCGCTTTCATCTGTATTTATAGCTGTTTTAACAGTTTCCACGGGCTTTTTTTCTTCAGCGGGCTTTTCTTCCTTAACGGGAGTGGCCTTCTGAGCAGCAGGCTTCTTTTCTGCCTTGGGAGCAGATGCCTTTTTGGCGGGCTGTGCCTTTACGGGCTCGTCGGGAACTTCGTAAAATGCTTTTGCTTTGGCAGGTGAACCGCCGAAAAGACCTAAAATCTTTTTCTGAGGATAAGCAACGATTTCTGTGTGAACGTCTGCACCTGTGGGAGCATTAAGCTCTTTGACAGCGTTTTCTCTTGCTTCATCTATAGTTGCACCTGTTCCGATAGCTTCAAATTTCATTATCTGTTTTCACCACCATTTCGTATGAAATAAAAGTTAAAATATTATTCTTCAATGTCTGCTTTTTCTTTTGCAGCAAGCTTCATTTTTTCATAAGCTCTGCGGTTGACGGTTTCTTCAACCATTACCTTTGCAAGCACCTTTCTGGGTGCGTAGAAGTGACCGATGATAAGAGTCTGGAAGAAAGCGATAAGGCTGGAGAGAATCCAGTACATACCCATACCTACGGGGAAGCTCCAGCAGAGGAACACTGACCATATAGGCATCATAAACATCATGCAACCCATCATCTGCTGATTCTGCATATCGGGGTTGGTTTTCTTCTGTCTTACCTGAGTGAGGACACTTGTGAGCATGGATGCAAGACCTGAAAGAACGGGAATTGCAAGAATGAGGATAGATTCTTTAGTAATACCCATTTCGTTATAGATATTACTGGGAATCATACCGAGGTCAATACCGAAAATACGGAAATCAAAGTTACGGATTGCCGAAATTTCATTGGCGTAGGTTGTGAGGAATTCAGGCTTTGCCTCGAGAATCTTTTCGATATTTGTGATAACGATGGGTTCAAGATAGTAAGCACCTCTGTTACCTGATGTCTGAAGACCGAGTGCGGTAGCCGCTTCGGTGAAAGCAGTGATAACCTCTGCTGAAAGGTTAAGAACATAGGTAAGAGGCTTCTGAATTACGCCGTAAAGACCGATAAGGATGGGAAATTGCAGAAGCAGAGGCAAACAGCTGGCGCCCATGGAGGAATAGCCCTCCTTCTGGTAAAGCTCGCTGGTTTCCATCTGGATTTTCTGCTGTCTTTCCTGGGGATTGTAGTCCTGATACTTTTCTCTGATTCTTTTAAGCTTAGGCTGAAGACGCATCATTTTAGCCGAGGACTTCTGCTGTTTGATGTTTGAGGGCAGAAGAATAACACGGAAAAAGACGGTGAAAATTACGAGTGCGATACCGTAATTAGCAACAAAGCTGTAAAGAATTCTAAAAAGATATCCAAAAATGCCGTATAAGAAATCCATTCTTAAATACCTCCGAAAGTTACTCCTTGAAAATTAAAGAGAGCGAAATTATTTCAGACGGTGATCCTCTTTTTTCGGCGGGACGGGATCATAACCGCCTGCTGAAAAAGGATTACAGCGGAGAAGTCTCCACAGGGCAAGCAAACCGCCCTTGAGTGCACCGTGGGTTTCAATAGCTTCAATGGCATAACAGGAACAGGTCGGATAATATCTGCACATAGGGGGCAGATGGGGAGAAATATGACGGCGGTAAAATCTGATTAAGGCAAGAAATGCTTTTTTCATTTTATGACACCGAGCACTTTCATACATTCGACCATACTCTTTTCCACCTGAGGGGATTTAAGGTATTTTGTTTTACTGCGGGAAACGAAGACAAAGTCATAATTACCCGCTATTTCATAATTCCTGAATACCGACTGATAAGCCGCTCTGATAATTCTGCGGGAGCGATTCCGTTCAACAGCGTTACCGGTTTTTTTGCTCGTAGTAATACCGACACGACAAATACCCACACGGTTTTTTAATGCATAAACAACCAGTGCAGGTTTAGCCGATGACTTGCCGCGGTAATAGACGCGGTTGAAGTCCGTATTCTCTTTTAAAGTAAGGTACTTCTGCAAAAAAATCAAACCCTAACACTATTTTGAACGAGTGTGTGTGTTTACATTTTGCCGGCAGAGCGACAAAATCAAAGCTCAGCTAATTAGTATGTGAGCTGCTTTCTGCCCTTTGCACGACGGCGGGCAAGAACCTTACGGCCGTTCTTTGTTGCCATTCTTTTACGGAAGCCGTGTTCCATTTTTCTGTGGCGCTTTTTGGGTTGATAAGTTCTTTTCATTGCATTAAACCTCCTTTAGTAATTTTATAAAACGGGACATATTGCAAGGAGTATAGAAGTGAAGCAATATGGTGTCCGACGCTTTCAAATTTAATGCGAAAAAGTCATAAGACTGCAAGACATAACTTGCAGAAAAACATTATATATCAAATGAAGCCCATTTGTCAATGTTTTTGCCCGTTTTTCTTTGATTTTACAGGTGTTTTAAGGCTTTGTGATGTGAGCATTGTGGTCCTGTCCGAGCGCATACACAAGATAATGTATTATATCTTTTTGTCATTTTTTTAACTTAAGGAAAATCTAAAGTAAATATACCATAATATATGTTGCATTTTATATTAAAGAGTGATAAAATAGGTTCATTAACCCAAAGGAGGCGTTTATTTTGGACGAACTTAAAAAAGACGGTTTGCTCCCCGAGGAAGAAAACGAAGTTAACGAAGAAATAACTGAGGAAACCTATCTTCCCGAAGAGGAAAACGATGAAAACGGTGCTCTTATGGAAGAGCTCGAAAATATCAGAGATATGTTCCAGGAAGAGCTGGACAGGGCTTCTGCTGAAGAAGGTGAAGACGGAATGCTCATTCAGGAACTGGAAAATCACGGTGAATACGAAGAAGATGAAGAAGATGAGGAAATTGCACCGGAGGATCTTTGTCAGTGCTGTGAAAGGAAAATTCGATTCAAGGAATTCGATGAGGATTATCCCTACTGCGAGGATTGCCGTAATGCGATGAAAAAATACCCCTTACGTAAAAGCGGTATTTTAGCTGTACTTGTTTCAGTTATTCTCTTTGTGGCAAGTGTTTATGCATCATATCCTTATCTCAATGATGCTTTCGCAATCGCAGAGTCCTCGGCAAATTATAAGTCAGGATATGTGATGAGTGCTCTTCAGAACTACTTCGCTTATTTCAACGGCGGAAAAAGCGGTGAAGGCATCTCAAAAAGAGCCTTTGACGAGCTTATCGACGGCTATAATAAATTAGGTTATCATACTAACGGGGCTCAGCTTATCAATACTTATTTTAATGAAAATGACCTTAAAAAGCCCTGGAATAAAAAATATGCTTCTGTAGTCAAGGAAGCCACCGTTCTTACGGAAACCTATGAGGCAGTTACGGCTGTTACCGAGGATGCTTTCTCAGGTAAGGATTTCGATTATGATGCTGTAGTAGCTGAACTCGATGCTCTTAAGGAAGTAAATCCCATAGAAGAAGGCAAGAGCCAGGTTACCGATAAGTATAATGAAGTATTTATTGAATACTATAAATTTGTCCTTATGACCATCAAGGAAATGTCTCTTTCCGAACAGCTTGAACAGCTTAAATATATTGACAGCATCGGTGAAGGCCAGGAATGGGTATATCTTGCCAACTACTGTGCCGTGGCTTCAAAGGCAGGCGATGAAGAGGCAATGAACTACAGCTTCGATAAGCTCCTGGAAATCAATAAGGAAGATAACACCGCCTATATTTCTAAAGCAAATTTCTACCGTTATATCGAAACCCCCGATGCAGACAAGATTATAGAAATATGCGAACAGGCAAAGACAGCTCTCGGAGCAAAGGATGTAACCTATAAGCATCCGTTAGCCATAGCATATCTTCTCAAGGGTGAAGGAAGTCTTGCCCTGGAAGAAATCGAAGCACTTTTCAACGCAGGAAACTACACTGTACAGAACTGTAACCTTTATGCTCTCGTAGGTCTTTATAACGGCGACAAAGAAATCTACAAAGAGATGAAGGACCTTCTTGCAAATTACGGTTATGAAATCAGTGAGCTCGTAACAAAGTATAAAAACGGTAAAATCACTATCGAAGAAATTATCAAGGACCAGGGAGGCGACATCTGATGACATCACTTTATATTTTTACCAAATATCTCACCTTCCCCGGCGCACTCATAAGATGTATGTGGGAGCAGATAGTCTGCCGTATCTGTAAGGTTCCTGTAGAGGATAACCGTTATTTAAGAAATGATGAAATGATAAGCCACATCGACCATGAGTTTATGCCTAAGGCACAGGGGGCTTTCGCCATTTGTTTTGTTCCTGCATTTATGAATTGCATCGGTGCATTTTTCCTTGCACTTGCACCTATTATGTTTACTCTTTATGCACGTATTGATGATACAGTGCTTACCGTAGTGAATGCTGTAGCTTACTGGTTTGCATTTTCGCTTATGGTAAACTCTTATCCCCTTATCGAGGATGCATATAATATGATGGAAAAGATTTATAAGCAGGGTAACATTCTCCAGAAGATTTTATACGCACCTGCTGCTGTGCTTCTTTTCATCGGTGCTTTCTTAGAGAAATACTGCATTACCTTTATTTTAGGCGTTGCTCTTACAGTTGCAATTATTGTAATTTAATTGTCAGAATACAACTTAAACCACCGTAAAGGCTTTTGATGTCCGTACGGTGTTTTTTTTGTCAGCGCAAACAGAAAAGGGGCTGTTTTTTACAGCCCCCTATTATTATACCTTTTTAATTTTATTAAGCTTAGCATTAATTTCAAGAAGCTCTTCCTTAGTGAACTTCACTTCCATAGCACCGATGAGGTTGGCAATTCTTAAAATGGAAAATGCTCCTGCCATCTGTAAAAGCTCTTTAGAGGGCTTCATTCCGCCGGGAAGACCTCCGCCGCCCTTTTTGCCCTTGCCGTCATCCTTCTTTGTTGCTTTGAACTTTTTGAGAAGCAGAAGAACAAAGGAAACAGTTACAATTTTACCCTTGAAGGATTTGCAGATTTCAGAGAACTTATCGTTGATGTTATAGTAGCCTTCGGGAGTGGTGATGTCAAACCAGTTAAGGATGGCACCCTTCTCCTTGAAGATATATTCCTGATTAAGCTCTTCGACCTTTCTTATCTTGCTTTCGTCCTTACAGTCACCTGCTACAGCGGTGAGAACTGTTTCAGCGGTGTTGGGTACATCGAAGCGGAAGAAGTGGTCGTCTGCTTTCTTTTTGCCGAGGCTTTCGCCGTTTGCGAAAAGCTCTACCTCAGGAAGATTTGAGTAAACAGTTATCTTGGTAACAGCCTCTACTCTGTCTACATATCTCTTACCGCAGATGTGAACGAAGGGCTCGTCGGAAAGCCAGGCCTTATAAGCATAGAAGGAGTCCTTCCTGTACTTTCTGTCCATAGTCACAAGACCCTTGTGGTTCTGACCGTTTTCGCCGCCCTCCTGACGGGCATCGGCGCCGAAGTCAAACATATTCCATACGTGAGTGGACCAGATATACTTACGGGTGAAAAGCTGTTTGATAAGCTCTTCGTGATAGTAAGCCTGATATTCCTCTGTATAGTCGCCCTGTGTGGGATTTGAGGTATGCCAGTTGAGAGCCTCGCAGCCGTATTCACTGCAGCCGATGGGGATGGTGGGATGGTTCTTATGGAATTTGTCGAACCAGGGACCGTTCATCGAGGTCTCACCGCCGTACCAGCCAAAGTAATGGTTATAGGAAATAACGTCGGGGATTTTAACATATTCGCTGTCCGGGTCACACATTGAAAGGCAGGCGATGGTGGTAAGTCTTGTCTTGTCCATCTTATGAGCCAGGTCGTTAAGGATTTTATGATTTTCGATGAGGTCCGGGTCAGCGGCACCGTGCATAGTGATTTCGTTTGAAAGACCCCATACTACGATGGATGCGTGATTATAGTTCTGTGTGATAAGCTCCTTCATTTGGCTGATTGTGTTCTCACGGCCTGTAGCCATATGCTGAGAAATGTAGGGGATTTCTGCCCATACTACCATACCTCTTTCATCACAGAGGTCATAGAAGTACTGGTCGTGCTGATAATGGGCAAGACGGATGGTGTTTGCACCAACCTCACAGATGAGGTCCATATCCTCCTTATGATGCTCGGGAAGAAGAGCATTACCGATACCGAGTCTGTCCTGATGGCGGGAAACACCGTGAAGAGGATATTCCTTGCCGTTAAGGATGAAGCCCTTTTCAGGGTCAATCTTAAAGGTACGGCAGCCGAAGCGTGCAGAAACTGTGTCAAGCACCTCGTCACCGTCCATAAGCTCTGCTTTGGCAGTGTAAAGATAGGGGTCCTTCAGACCGTTCCAGAGATGAACATTTTTGATTTCGAAATCCTCATCATCGTCATCGGTGGTCTTTGAAGCGATTTCGTTTCCATCTGCATCAAGGATGGTGTAACGGATTTTCTGACCTTCCTTTTTATCGGTAAGATAAACCTCTACCTCGATTTCCGCATCTGCGCCCTTTATTTCGGGAGTTACCTTGATACCGGGAGTACCATAATAATCAAGGTCAAAGTGGGATTCGGGTACACAGATAAGGTTAACATCACGGTAAATACCGCCGTAGAAGGTGAAGTCAGCCATCTGGGGATAAACTCTGTCATTAGGAGAGTTGTCCACATCAATTTCAATGAGGGTTTCCTCTGTGATTTCATCAGTAAGGTTTACTCTCCAGGTGGAGTAACCGCCGTGATGCTCAGCAAGCTTTTTGCCGCCGACATAAACTGTGGCAGAGGAATTGGCGCCTCTGATTTCTAAATAGTAGCGATCTGCTGTGGGGAGCTCGCTTTTTCTGAGAGTTTTTGCATAACGGCAGGTACCTCTGTAGTAGTCTGCACCGCCGTCCTGTCCGTCGGTGGCATTCCAGGAATGGGGAAGATTAACTTCTTCGGTCACGCCTTCTTTGGTAAATGCCCAGGTGCTGTTCAGATTAAGAATTTCACGCATAGTTTCTTACTCCTTAATTTCTTTCTTTTTAATTATTAACAGTCCCACATTAAAATAAACGGAGACAGGGTTTATTTATTTGCTACAAAGCGGATAAAACGCTCAAAGGCAGCCATACCCTTTTCGTCTCTTTTATAAACACCTGCGTGCTCGAGACATTTTACGAATACCTTGCCTACCTCTTTTTTCACGATAGCATCAATATTTTCCGCTGTAAATTCATAGTTATCTTTAAAGGAGCTTACCCATTCAGCGTGCTTGCTTACTGTTTCGTCAGCTGAAAGGTCTTTGCCCTCAAGGATAAACTTTTCAACCGTTGCAAGCTCAGACTTAAGTCTTGACGGAAGAACAGCCAGACCCATAACCTCGATAAGACCGATATTTTCCTTTTTGATGTTATGTAATTCCTTATGAGGATGATAAACACCGTCAGGATGCTCGTCTGTAACGATGTTATTGCGGAGAACAAGATCAAGCTCGTATTTGTCGCCTCTTTTTCTGGCGATGGGAGTGATGGTGTTATGGGGTGTGCCGTCGGTTTCTGCGAAGATGAAGGCTTCTTCGTCTGTGTAGCCTCTCCAGGCATCGAGTATTTTTGCGGAAAGAGAAACAATTTTTTCTGTGTCTTCACCGCTGACTCTGATAACGGACATAGGCCATTTTACTATGCCTACGGTAAGGTCCTCGTATCCGCAGAGAGAGAAGGTCTTTTCTGTTTCTGCCTTTGCCATAGCGAATTCATAGTTACCGCCCTGGAAATGCTCGTGAGAGAGAATGGAGCCGCCTACGATGGGAAGATCGGCATTGGAGCCAATGAAATAGTGGGGGAAGAGCTTTACGAAGTCGAAAAGCTTTCTGAAAGCACCTTCATCGATTTTCATGGGTGTGTGTTCACTGTTGAAAACGATACAGTGCTCGTTATAGTAAACATAGGGTGAATACTGGAAGCCCCACTGCTTGCCGTCAATTTCGATGGGGATGATTCTGTGATTCTGTCTTGCGGGGTGGTTAAGTCTGCCTGCATAGCCCTCATTTTCCACACAGAGAAGGCATTTGGGATAGGAGCTCTGCTTGGCATTTTTGGCAGCGGCAATATCCTTCGGATCCTTTTCAGGCTTGGAAAGGTTTACGGTGATATCTATTTCGCCGTAGTCGCTCACTGTTTTCCATTTAAGGTCCTTACATACTCTGTATCTTCTTATGTAGTCTGTATCTCTGCTGAGCTTATAGTAGTAGTCTGTAGCCATTTCGGGTGATACGGCATAAAGTGCATCGAAGTGAGAAATAACCTCGCTGGGTCTGGGAACGAGAGCACTCATAACCTTAGTATCGAAAAGGTCTCTGTTGGTGAGGGTGTCCTCGATAAGACCCTTTTCACAGGCGTAATCAAGAATATCACGGAGAATATCATCTAAATTATCCCATTCGCATTCTGAGGGTTCCTCATATTCGTCAAGGCAAAGAATTTCGAGAATACGGTTTGTGGTGTAGATTTTATCCTCCTGCTCGATGAGTCCGCAGTCAAGACCGTACTGAACTAATTTTGCTACGCTTTCACTAATCATAAAAACATCTCCTGTCAAAATTTCTTCACATAACATAATACACTAAAACACAGGGAAAAATCAATACAAAGATTAAAAAGCAGGGACATTTTTTATTTATAGGAATAAAATAATAATGAAAATTTTTAAGGAGGCTTTTTATGTCCCGTGCAATCAGTTCATTTATGGGGGCTAACTCCCCTATCGGCTTCTGTTCATTTTTTGAAGAAATATATAACCCTTATAAAAATCACCATCCCTATATCATAAAGGGAGGACCGGGTACAGGTAAATCTACCCTTATGAAAAAGGTTGCCCGCAAAGCTGAGGAAATGGGCTATGAAACGGAACTGATTTACTGTTCATCGGACCCTAAAAGTCTGGACGGTATTATAGTCAAAGATATCGGCATTTCAGTTATAGACGGTACTTCGCCACATACTCTTGAGCCGAAATTTCCCGGGGCGGTGGAAAATATCATTAATACAGGCGATTTCTGGGATAAGAAAAAGCTTTCTCAGAAAAGTGACATTATCCGCTCGCTGACTCTCGAAAACTCCATGTATCATTTCCGCTCGGCAAGATACCTCTCTGCGGCGGGTGCCATAAATGATGAAAATATCCGTCTGGCGTCATCCTTTATTAAAGAAGAAAAAGTAAACAGCTTTGCTGTACGGTTTGTATCCAGAGAAATGCCCGCGAAGAGAAAAAAGAGTGCAGGTAAAAGAAGCCGCAGATTTATAAGCGGTATAACTCCCGAAGGAATAGTTTTCTTAAATGAAACAGTAACAGCACAGGCTGTAAGAGTGATCGGCATAAAGGATAATTATTCTGCCGTTTCTCCCCTTGTTTGTCAGAGAATAGGCGACCTTGCAGTAAAAAACGGCTACGATGTAATTTTCTGTCAGTGTCCCATGAGACCGAAAGGTGACTGTGAGCATATCATTATTCCCGAGGTGGGACTTGCTCTGCTGACGGTGAAAAAGGAGCATAATATTTCTCTCGAGTGTGACAGACTTATCCACTGTAAAAGATTTATGCGTGAAGAGATGCAGAACTACGCTCAGCGTCTGCGCAGGAGTAAAAAATTATGCTCCCACCTGATAGGCGAGAGCGTAAATTCACTTAAAAAAGCCAAGGAAACCCACGACAGACTCGAAAAGGAATATATTGAGGCTATGGATTTTCAGGCTTTGAACGATTACACGGAAATAATCACGGAGGAAATGTTCAGTATATTTTAGCTTTCACGAAGCTTCGTTTCGGGTAAAATCTCCCTTGCCTTTTCCGTAAGGCTTACCATTTCTTCCTTTGAGTATGCCGAAAGTCCCTCTTTTATAAGATTTCCGCTGTCCTTGAACTGCTGGAGGAAGAAGGGAATGTCACCCTTTAAAAGACGGGCGATTTCCTTTATGTCCTCTTCCGTATGGAATTCCTTTACGACAGTGGTACGGAATTCGCAGGGAATTTTTCCTTCTTTCAGAATGGAAATGCTTTCGAGAATTTTATCCGTGTCTATGGCTTTGCCCACGGTGAGAGCGTATTTTTCGGGTGTGTTCTTTATATCCATTGCCACATAGTCGCACAGCCCCTCGTCGATAATCTCCTTTAAAAGGTCGGGCTTGTAGCCGTTGGTGTCGAGCTTTACGGCAAAGCCCATTTCCTTTATTCTCTTAAGAAAGGCTTTCAGGTCCTTCTGTAAGGTAGGCTCTCCGCCTGTTACACATACTCCGTCCAGGATGCCCTGTCGTTTCTTAAGGAAAGAGAAAATCTCTTCTTCATCTATAAACTTCTCTGCCTTTTCCGTAACTAAAAGTGCATTATGGCAGAAGGGACAGAGAAAATTACAGCCGTAGCAGAATATAGTGCAGGCTGTTTTACCGGGGAAGTCGAGGAGTGTAAGTTTCTGTATTCCTGATATAAGCATATTGGTCTCCTTCAGAGAAAGGGAAGTGTTTTTCACTCCCCTTTTTCGTTTATCTTCTCAATAATTTTATTGCTTTGATTTTTGCCTTTTTAGCTGTGGGCATAAGCTTTGCATAGGAATAGTATTTCATCTTATTTCCCACTAAAACATACTCGCCGATGAATTCGTGATAATCGGCAGAAAAGCTCTTTTTGAAATCGTAAATACCCTTGAAATTATCCTGAGGCTCCAAAGCACCGAGAGTGCCGTCCTCCTGTAATTCGGGAGTTTTTACTATAACATAGCCAAGGTCGTGAACGTCACAGCCTCGATTAATGCTTTCGCAAAGGCGGAGATAATTGAGATAATGGCTTGAACGGGTGTTGTTTCTGATAACATTTCTGGTTCCGCCGAAAAGACAGCTTCCCATCCCCGCATAGTAAATGGAGAGACCACCTGCCACACAGATGCGGTTTTCCGAGGTAAATTCCTCAGCCTCTGCCATTCTCTTTTCGAAATGCTCAGTCTGCTTGTCCACACTCGTAATAGTTTCATTCAGCTGACGGGCTTTCTTTTCGTGGGCGGTTTCAAGCTCCTTAAGAGCCTGTTCTTTTTTGCTGAGGCGTTCTGCCTGTAATTTTCTGTCCAGCTCCTTGTCATAGTAAACGAGCTTAAGGTCACTGTTATCTCTGAACTCTCTTAAAAGCTTGGTGCAGTAGTCGCCGTTTCTTTCCACGAAGTTATCTCTTTCGCTGGTGTCACGCATAACATCCATAAAGTCGTCCATTATTGACGGGTCTTTTTCCACATCTTCGTATGTGAAGGTTTTTGCCACGAGACCTCTCTGTTCACCTATTCTGATGCTGTAGCGTACACCTTTATCGCATTTTTTGAGTATTTTATCAGCGGAAAGGCTTTCGTCCTCAGCAGTTTTAAGAGGAACGAAAAGCTGTACAGGCTGTTTGTAGGTGTAGTTTTCTATGGAGGGATTAAGATCATAGCCCAGGTCACAGAGTACCTTGTGCATTTCGTGTCCCTTCGGTTGGTCCTCACCGTTAATACGAAGAGAAACGGGTGGGTCCATAATAAAGCAGGTTATACCGTTTTTCCTGATTTCCTCTTTCATAAAATCGGTGAACTCTTTTAAAAGCTCAGTGTTTTCATAGTCGCAGACAGCACCGCCCGATGCGTACCATATTTTACCTGCAACAGGTAAGGCTCTTTCCATAACAAGAACGGCGAGAACAGTTTTTTCGCCCTTATAGCCGCAGTAATATCTGCAGTTCCAGGTGGTTTTTACGTTCTGCCAGTTTGAAGACTGGATGTACTGTCCACCGTTTTCGCAGATGAAATCATCATATTTTTTCAGGTCTGTTTCAATTTTAAAAGTATACATTTTCAAACCTCTTTTCTTTCTTTAAGAGCACTTAATACTTCTGCTCTTTCGCTGAAGGGAAGCTTTTTACCTTCTACCTTCATATATTCCTCGTGTCCCTTACCGGCTAAAATTACTATGTCACCGGGGAGGGCATTTTTCACTGCATAATTTACTGCTTCGGCTCTGTCGGGGATTATGATATACTCTCCCCCTGCCTTTTCGCAGTATGAAGCGATTTCCTCACAAATTTTCTGCGGATCCTCGAAATCGGGGTCATCGCTTGTGATAATGGTGAAATCACTGAGTGCACCTGAAACTGTGCCCAACTCCTCTCTTCTGCATTCGGTTCTTCCGCCTACGGAGCCGAAAAGTGTGATTATGCGGTTATGCTCATAGTCTCTCGCTGTGTCGATGATGCTTTTAAGGCTGACACCGTTATGGGCATAGTCGATTATTACGGTTATATCCTCACATTCGCGGACAGTTTCACATCTTCCCTTTACGAATACGGATGCGAGAGCATCAGCTGTAACTTCATCGGACACTCCGTATTCATCTGCTACAGCCAGGGCAATAAGTGAGTTATGGCAGTTAATTTCAGCGGGTAATCCTACAGTGAAGTGCTTGTCCTTGCCTTTGGCAGACACATCGAATGCCATAGAAAGGATGTTTCCGTTTTTCAGCTTTTCGCATCTGCCTAAAACATAGTCTGCCCGTTTTTCGTAGCCGTAGGTTATTATTTCACCTGCGGAGCTTTCAATTATTTTTTCACTGAAGGGGTCATCGATATTAACGATTGTCTTTTTACATAAAGGGAAAAGCTGTGTTTTCCAGTAGGCATATTCCTCGAAGGTTTCGTGCTCGTTAGTGCCGATATGATCGGGATAAAGATTAGTGAAAACACCGTATGCGAATTCCGTGCCGTCGGTACGGTGAGACTTAAGACCTAAAGAGGAAACCTCGATAGCCGCCGCCTTGCATCCTCCGTCAGCCATCATACGCAGCATTTTCTGCAGCTCATAGCTTTCGGGAGTAGTGTTTACCGTGGGAAGAACGGTATCACCGTAAGAAGCACCGACAGTACCGATAATGCCAGTCATTATACCAGCTTTGTCCAGAACGAACTTTATAAGATGGGCTACTGTTGTTTTTCCTTTGGTGCCTGTGATACCGATAACATCGATTTCTCTTGAGGGATTGCGGAAAAAGTTACAGCTCATTTTAGCTAAAGCTGCACGGGTATTTTCTGTCTTGATTATTAGAGCGTCTCCGGGGAGAGAAATCTCCTTTTCGCAGATGAAAACCCTGCTTCCTTTTTCGTATGCACTTTCTGCATATTTATGACCGTCAGCGAAGGCACCCGTGAGACATACGAAGATAATATTCTCCCCTGCCTTACGGGAGTCATAGGCTATATCAGTTATCTCTCTGTCGGAAAAACCGTCACAGGTAAAGTCAAGTTCCTTTAAAATTTCACTAAGCTTCATTACTGTAACCCCAATTCTTTGAGTCTTTTAACTTCTGCTCTTTCTGCAAGATATTTTGCACGTCTTTCGTGACGGCCTTTACCGCCGATTATACCAACACGGCGGAAGGCCTCGATAAACATCGCTACGAGAGCACCGCCCGAGCCGAGCATAAGGTCTACCATAGTATCTGTAAGACCGTAGGCACCGTCAATATGACCGTGCTGCATAACGAAGCCGTAGAGCCTGTCCATAGTAAACTCGTAAAATTCCCAGCCGACTATTACGAAAAGTGCACCGCCTAAAGCGAAGATAGCCTTGACAGAAATTTTGGCGGGAGTTCTTTCTCCCTGCATAATTTCAATGAGGGCGAAGGTACCGGTACAGGCAAGATAGCCTGCAAAGATGTGCTCGGGAATATCTATACCCGTAAAGTCCGTTCTTGTATTGAGAGTGGTACCTACCACACAGCCGAAGCAGGTGAAGACATTGAGCATAGTCTGTAAGTAAGCGGGATATTTGGTGATGAAGGACTTTCCGCCGAAAAGCTGGAACATATCCCACAGATGGGTAAAGATAATAGCGAAGGTTGCCTGTATAAATTCGGAGGTATAGCCGTTGAGCATACCCCACACACCCCACGCAAAAAGCAGTCCTCTGCATATCCACCAGGTAATCTGATGTCCTTTAGCAAGAGGGGGAATAGGTCTGAGTTTTTTCATTATGTGAATCCTTTCGGTGTTAATATCATAGTAATAAATAATTATATCACAGATTAACTCTTTTTACCATATTTTTGACTTGTTTTGCAAAATAAAAATGTAAATTTTTTTATAATAGTACTATAATTTGAAAAATCCGTTGACATTATTTCGTTTTTATTTTATTATCATCTTATAGGTAAATATTGTAAATTTCGGAGGAATTATAAATGGAACAGGCAGCAGTAATTGTTAAAGAAATACCTAATATTTTCAATCAGGCACTGGGCATTGTGAACACCTTTATGCAGATTATACTTTCCGTTCTTATGGCATTCGGCGTTATCACAGGTCCCGCTACTGATGACCCCATTACACTCAAGGATGCGGAGGATGTGAATCTTGCTGTGGTAGCTTTTGCAGATACACACATCAGACCTACAGGTATCAGTCCTTTTAATTTCGAATGCGGTCTCGAGGATATCGAAAATTCAGGGGTTGACTTTGATGCTTTGCTTGTTGCAGGTGATCTTTCTGAGCTTGGCGACGATGTGTCCTATGAGCTTATGTGGGAAGCGCTGGATGAAACAGAAATTGATAATATCCTTCTCGCTACAGGTAACCACGATGTGCGTGTCGTTTATGACCTGAGAACGGAACAGATAATCGATAAAACAAACGGCTTCCTCGGAACTGAAATTGACAAACCTTACTATTCTTATGATATCAACGGCTACACCTTTATCGTTATGGGCTCCGACGGCCGTCTTTTCGAAAAAGCATTTATTTCCGATGAACAGCTCGCCTTCATTGACGCTGAGCTTGAAAGAGCCACCAAGGACGGTAAGCCTGCCTTCGTAATGTGCCATCAGCCTTTAGAGAATACCCACGGTCTTCCCGAGGTGTGGAAAAACGGCGGTATCGGTGAGCAGTCAGAAAAGGTAAGAGAAATCCTCGTTAAGTATAAAAATGTTTTCTTTCTTAACGGTCATCTTCACGACGGTGTTTACGAAAACAGCCTTGAAGTTCTGAACGAAGAAAACGGAGTTTATTCCGTTAACCTTCCCGCTTACGGCAAGGAAAACGACTACGGTAAATTCCTTCAGCCCGGCCTCGGCACATATTTCGAGGTTTATGATGATGAAGTGGTTTTCACTGCCAGAGATTTCAGAGCAGGCAAATCACTTGAAGGCTGTACAATGGCATTCACACTTAAATAAACTGCACTCCCTCACTAAAAACAGTGGGGGAGTTTTTGAAAGGTGATAAAATGACAGAGAATTTAAGAAATGCTCTTACTGTCCTCAGAGAAAACGGTGCAAGGCTGGTTCTCACAGACGGTGATACGGTTTTTACCTCAGATATAAGAGGTGTGTTTTCTCTACTTGACCTTATTGAGAAAAAGGAATATAATTTAAGTGACTTTTCCGCTGCAGACAAGGTTATAGGCAGAGGTGCCGCACTTCTTTATGTCAAAATGAAAATCAGAGAGGTACACGGTACCGTTATGAGTGAAATGGCAAAGGAAATCTTTGATCTTTACTCTATTCCCTGTTCTTATGATAGCCTCGTCTCCTACATTATAAACAGAAAGGGTGACGGTATGTGTCCCGTGGAAAAGGCTACAGAAAACATAACTGACTGTGAAAAGGCTTATTCCGTAATAAAAGACACCGTTAATTACAGAGCGGCAGAAGGTGTCAGTATAAGTGTTCCCGTTTTCAGAGAAATAAAAGGAGATAATGAGATGAAAAAGTTAGGCTTCGGATGTATGAGATTACCCCTTACAGATAAAAAGGATGACTCTGCAGTAGATATTGAACAGGTAAAGGATATGGTTGATGCCTACCTCGCTGAAGGCTTCAATTATTTCGACACGGCATATATGTATCATAAGGGTAAAAGTGAATGCTTCGTAAAGGAGGCTCTGGTAAAAAGACACCCGAGAGAAAGCTATTATCTTGCCGATAAGCTTCCCGTGGGCATGATGAAATGCGCAGAGGATAAAGAAAAAATATTCCTCGACCAGAAGGAAAAATGCGGTGTGGAATATTTCGACTACTACCTTCTTCACTGTCTTGACAAGAAAAACTTCAAGGCCGCTGAAGAGTACGGTGTATTCGAATATCTTGCCGAAAGAAAAAAAGCGGGAGAAATCAAGGTTTTAGGCTTCTCCTTCCACGACACTGCTGATGTTCTCGACGAAATCCTCACCAAGCATCCTGAAATGGAATTCGTTCAGCTTCAGATTAACTATCTCGACTGGGAAAACGAAAAGGTTCAGTCCCGTCTCTGCTATGAAACTGCAAGAAAGCACGGCACTCCCGTCATCGTTATGGAGCCTGTAAGAGGCGGTGCTCTGGCTAATGTACCCGGTGTGGTAAAAAATATGTTCAGAGAAAAGGATAGCGCACTCTCTGTTGCTTCCTGGGCTATTCGCTTTACTGCAAGTTTAGACGGAGTGTTTATGGTTTTAAGCGGTATGTCCGATATGGCACAGCTTAAGGATAATATGAGCTATATGAAGGATTTCATTCCCCTTTCCGAGGAAGAAAAGGCCATCTGCATTAAAGCGGGAACAATAATCGCAAACAAGGAAACCGTTCCCTGTACTGCCTGTCGCTACTGTGCAGAGGAATGTCCCGAAAAAATCGCCATTCCCGAGCTTTTGGCTCTCTACAATAAAAAAATCAACGGTGATAATGTCACTGCTGAGGAATATACTTCTCTGACTAAGGAGAGCAGTCCTGCCGACTGTATCGGATGTAAGAAATGCGAAAAGATGTGTCCACAGAAAATTGAAATCGCAAATATGATGAAAAAAGTCAATGAGACTTTCTGATAAAATCACAGACATATATATATGTAAACAGTAAGAAATCGGTCACCCACCTTTGCGGTGGGTGATTTTTGCATTTCAAAAACATTCAGGTTCTTTCCGCTCGAGCCGCTCGGGCTCATACTTTGGCACGGTTGAGCGCCAAAGTATGCAAAGCGCCACGCTTTTTTTGATGGGAAAAGAGGGTGCTGTTAAGTTAAGTATGCAGAAACATTCAGAAGTTGCTTTTTAGTAAAAATTCAAAAACAAATACTTTCCCTTGTGGGCGACCCGTGGCAGGGTCGCAGACAGAAAACTGCCGTTCTGCAGTAATGTTTTTGTTTAGCTTAGTCCCGTTCAAAACCACAGTTTCGCAGATTTACTCTTTCAGTACCTCAAAGCGGATAGAGCCAGAGGACAGCGCGCCCGTTGGTTGCGCAGATAACCGATAAGGTTTCGGCTTTACGGGTAAGTTTAATCTCTCTTTTTTCTTAGTAGTACCCCATAAAACCGAAGGCTTGGAGGTTATTTTTTTATCACGTTTTTCCCCACGTTTTATCTTTACTTTATAGTAGGAATACCCGTAAAGATAAAGGACGCATCCTGGTGTGGACATAAAAATGAACCACGGAAAAACCCGACGGAAGATGGAGAGAAGGTGACATACCTGCGGTGATAATCTGGCTTTTTTCGGTAGTGCAGTTCATACAGAAAAGTACAACGGCAGACTAAGGAAGAAACTAAAATCAGCTTATCAAAACTTATTCCGAAAAAAACAAAATTAGCATCCGACGAGTCGTATATTCATAGCATCCGAAAAAGCGCTTTTGGGTACTTTTGGCAAGGAAAAAAGTACCTCTGCGAAGCTATCACGCTGATTGCTTCCTTGAAACATAAAATATAAATCATATCGGGCTGTCGGGGACGCTATCCCCTACAAAGCTCCGTGAGATTGGCTGTGGATTCAGCAGACACGCCACGCTATATCCCTGCAGACCTCTACACTGTAAAACTGCGAACGACTGATGGTCGCTCCTACGGAACGTCTCCACTCACAGGCGAATTACCTTTCAGGTGAGGCAAATATACCTGCCTCGGAGTGGGTGTTGAAGCAATAATATAATCCCGTTAAAAATGTCAGATGCTGACACTGCCAACGGGATTTTCATTTTATTTCTTTGCCTCTGCCACAGCCTTAGCCAGCTGATCGGGACAGGAAGTACCCTTGAAGCCGCAGCGGATACCGGAAAGTCTCTTTATCAGCTCGTCGGCATCCATACCCTCTGCCAGTGCGGCGAGTCCCTGTGTGTTGCCTGAGCAGCCGCCTGCAAAGCGAACATTTTTTACGGTATTTCCTTCCAGGTCAAAGGTTATTTTTCGTGAACATACCCCTTTGGGGATAAAAGTATAATCCATTTTTCTGCCTCCTGAGTTTTGTTAGATTAATAATATTAGATAAAATATAATTTGTCAAGAGAGAATGTACAGCAGAGCAAGAATAAGAAGAGTATCTCCTTTTTCTCTCAATATAATCAATATTAATATGAGCAAAAGAGCCGTGTCTCCGTCTATATTGACAAACGGCAGCTTTTCCTGATTTCTCTGAGGAAAGAAAAACTTATCCGTTTCCGTCACCTCTCAGTTCATCGATTAAAGGCAGAAATGATAAAAGAGACATTATTTTAAGTGCCTCATCGATTCTGCCTTGCCTTTTTTCACTGAGCATAGGCTTTAATGACAGGAGAAGATTATACCTCGGGTCATCGGGACGCCTGTTCAATTTTTCCATAATACCCATTATTCTGCTCAGGGTTTCGAAGTCAATATTAAAGGAAGAAAAGGGATTACTGTCCTTTGGCGGAGAAGATTTTTCTTCTTTCTCCTCTTTTTGTCCCATAGAGGAAAAAAGGCTCTGTGCCATTCCTGACAGCATTTCCATATCCTCACTGCTCATTGAGGACAGAATATTTTCTATATTTTCCATATTCAATGAGCCTAAATCCATAGCTTACTCCTTGGTCTTACCGCCGTACTTTTCCATAAAGGCTTTCGCGAAGGGCGAATTTAAAATCGCATTGAGCTTTTTTTCATCGGAAAGAATGTTTTTTACCGTCTGACGCTGTTTTTCATTCAGATGCTTTTCCATAATGCTTTCAATGTTTTTCGGATCTTTTTTGTCCGAAAGAGCATCTTTTATGGAATTAATCTGTTCGGGAGAAAGTTTTGTTTCATTATCCATTGAAAAACCACCTGACTTATGATAAAATGTATATCAATAAATTTTATGCACGGTGAGGGGAGATTTATGAATGAAAATTATCGTATATTCCGATTCTCACGGCTGCAGAACTAAGGTTCGCCATATGTTCGAAAAGGAAAAGGATGTAGATTACTGTTTCTTTTTGGGTGACGGAATAACCGAAGCACAGGATATGGCGGAAATGTATCCCTACATAAAGCATATAATGGTAAAGGGTAACTGTGATTATTACAGTCAGCAGAATACCACCGCCTATAAATACATTGACGGACTTACCTTTGTCGCTTGTCACGGTCACGAATATAATGTAAAAAGATGTCTCACGGACCTTACGGAGCATGTAAGGTCTGTAAGAGGAAATATCGCTCTTTACGGTCATACTCATATACAGAATACATATAATGACGGAGTGAGCGGTATTTTCCATCTTAATCCCGGCTCTTTAGCTACGGGGCAGTACAGTATCATCACCACGGACAAAGGAACCTTCGACATCGAGCATAAAACTGTTTAAATAAGATATTGAGCCACAGGCTGAATATAAATATTACATAAGAAAGAAGGAAATGAAATGGATGCAATTTTCAATTCATTTTTAGGTTTTGACCTTAGCGTTTTCGAGTGGGTACAGGGCATACAGAGCTCCTTCCTCTCAGCTGCTATGGTCATCATCACCACTCTCGGCGACGAAGGTATCATCTTTATCGCTATGGGTATCGTACTTTTGCTTACAAAAAAATACCGCAAGGTAGGCTTTACAGTTCTCGTAGCACTGGGGGTTATGCTTATAATCAATAATCTGGTGCTCAAGGAAATTCTCGAAAGAGTAAGACCCTTCTACATTTTCGACCTTGAGGGACTTTTAGCTGATAAGGCAGCCTTCGAGCAGGCGGGCAGACTCGGAAAGTTTGATGTAATGGTAGAAAAAATCAAGGCTATGACTGAGCAGAATCCCGAAATGGCCGCAAAGTGGACTTCCACCTATGTTTATCCGAACCTTGTAGATAAGCTTACGAGCTTCTCCTTCCCCTCAGGCCACACCTCATCTGCATTTGCCGCTGCTATCGCTGTTTTATGGTATAACAGAAAGATCGGTATTCCCGTAACAGTATTTGCCGCAGTTATGGGCTTCTCCAGAATTTATGTACAGGTACATTACTGCACAGATGTTATCGGCGCCGCATTCGTGGGTGTCATTTATGCCCTCATCGCTGTGCTTGTCGCAAAGTTCCTTTTCCCCATCGTGGACAATATTATGGATAAGGTGTTCTCACGTTTCCAGAAGAAAAAGGACGCATAAAAATTTGATAACATAAAAAGACGGGTGGTTTTTCCATCCGTCTTTTATGATTTTATTCGGTTATATCGTCTAAAATATTTCTTGCCTTACTCTCCGCTTCGGTAATGTCCTCTTCGAGCCCATCTGTAGTTTCGTCCGTGGTCATTTCATCGGTGAGGTCTTCTGTAGTGATTTCCTCTGTGGTTTCGTCTTCGGTGACCTCGCCGCGGCCTTCGCTGGTCATAGCATCCATCATGGAAGTCATATCGTCCATCATAGTGGTCATATCATCCTTCATTTCTCCGCCGCCGCAGGCAACGAAAACAGTAAGAATCAGCAGGGAAACAACTGCAAGGACTAAAATTTTTTTCATAGATAATTCTCCTTTTGTCATTGTTTATGTTTAACTGAGAGAAACTTCACTCTCTTCTCTCGGTATAACCTTATGCTTATTATTGACAGTATATTACCTGTTATGCAAAAATGATGAAATTAAAATAACTTGAATAAAAAAATCACCGTAAAAGGTGAACTGCCCCAATTTGTACGGACAGCACAAAAAACACCCCTATGGTGTTAAATATTAAATTTTAAGCAACATACTGACTTCGAAATTCTATCGGAGTCAGTTTTGTTTTTAGTTGAATTCTTTCGTTGTTATAAAAGTCG
>JAZNMU010000016.1:0-14855 GCA_045579865.1 Acutalibacteraceae bacterium | reverse complement strand
AATGCCGTCAGCCGTGAAGAAATCATCCTCGCCGCCTCCATGGTAACAGAGGACACCGTATTTATTTTAGAAAGCGAAAAGGAGGAAGAATGATGAACTGTAAAACGATAAGGAACGAGCTTCTGAACGAAGAATACTACGAAATCGATCATACCTCAGGTCTCAAGATATTCGTAATGGAAAAGCCTGACTACTCAGGCGCCTATGCTATTTTCGGCACTAAATACGGTTCTGTTGATACCTGCTTCAGGCTCGAAAGCGAAAATGAATACACATCAGTTCCCGAGGGCATCGCCCACTTCCTCGAGCATAAGCTTTTCGAAAGTGAGGAGCTGGATGCCTTCACCCGCTTCGCAGAAACAGGAGCTAATGCAAACGCTTATACGAGCTTCGACCGAACCTGCTATCTTTTCCAGTGCTCACAGGAATTCGAAAAAAACCTTGAAATCCTTCTTGATTTCGTTAAGGCCCCCTACTTCACAGAAGAAACAGCACAGAAGGAGCAGGGCATCATCGGTCAGGAAATCAGAATGTATCAGGATAGCCCTGACTGGCAGGTGCTTTTCAACCTTCTCAGAGGCATGTACAGTAATAACCCTGTCAGAATAGACATCGCAGGAACCATCGACTCCATCGCACAGATTAATGCCTCCCTTCTTTACAGCTGTTATAATACCTTTTATAACCTGAGCAATATGGCTTTGGCTGTGGTGGGTAATGTAAAAAAAGAAACTGTTCTCAGCATAGTTGACAGAGTAATAAAGCCCGAGACACCCGTAAAGTTCGAACAGATTATTCCCGAGGAGCCGAAAGCCGTAGCACAGACACTCATCGAGGAGGAAATGGGCGTGGATATACCCAAATTCGCCCTCGGCTTCAAGGATAATCTTGACACAGCTGTTCCCTCGGCTAAAAAAGCACTCACAGTAAACATCGCTCTGGACATCATCGCAGGAAAGGTTTCACCCTTATACAGTGAACTGATGGAAAAGGGCCTCATTAACCCCTCCTTCAGCAAGGAATACTTCATCGGCAGAGGCTTCGCCGCACCGATGTTTATGGGTGAGAGCACAAAACCCGATGAGGTAAGAGATGCTATTATCGGAAAAGTCGAAGAGATAAAATCACAGGGCATAAAAGCCGAAGACTTCGATGTTTCTCTTAAAAAGATGTACGGCATGGCTGTTTTAGCCTTCAATGATGTGGACGATATGGCTAATAACATCATCGATGCTTACTTTAACGGACAGGGCCTTTTCGATACTGTGGAGCTTTACAGAAGCATCACAAAGGAAGACGTGGAAAAAGCAATCGCAGAAAGCTTCGACACAAAAAACTGCTGTCTGTCTGTCATAAAATAAACAACAAGGAGAAAAGAAATGGATAAAACTCTCGTTTTAGCGGAAAAACCTTCCGTGGCAAGAGACATAGCCCGTGTCCTCGGCTGTCATCAGAAGGGGGACGGCTGTATCATAGGGCAGAAATACATAATCACCTGGGCTCTCGGTCATCTTGTAACTCTCGCTGACCCGGATGCCTACGACGACAAATACAAAAGGTGGAATTTAGAAGACCTTCCGATGCTTCCCGATAAAATGAAGCTGGTTATCATAAAGCAGACCTCAAAGCAGTACAGAGCCGTTTCCGCACTGATGAAGCGTCCCGATGTTTCCTCACTCGTTATCGCTACCGACGCAGGCCGTGAGGGTGAGCTTGTAGCGAGATGGATAATGATGAAGGCTCACTGGAAAAAGCCCACCTACCGCCTGTGGATTTCCTCGCAGACGGACAAGGCAATAAAGGAAGGCTTTGCCAACCTCAAACCCGCCAAGGACTACGATAATCTTTACTATTCCGCTCAGGCAAGAGCAGAGGCAGACTGGCTCGTAGGCCTCAATGTTACCCGCGCCCTCACCTGTAAATACAATGCACAGCTTTCAGCGGGACGTGTGCAGACGCCAACTCTCGCCCTCATCGTGCAGAGAGAGGAAGAAATCCAAGCCTTTCAGCCGAAGGATTATTTCTCCGTACAGGCAGTTTTCAAGGGCTTCAACGCCACATTCCGTGACAGCAAAAACAATACCCGTTTCTCTGACAGAGCCTTTGCAGAGAAAATCGCTGAGAGCATAAAAGGTAAAAACGGCACAGTCAAAAAGGTAGAGAAAACCACAAAGAAAAAGGCACCTTCTGCCGCCTACGACCTGACGGAATTACAGAGAGATGCCAATAAAAAATACGGCTATTCGGCTAAGCAGACTCTCGCCTATATGCAGAGCCTTTACGAATACCACAAGGTACTCACCTACCCCCGTACAGACTCCCGCTACATCACCGACGATATAGTAGCCACCATACCCGAAAGACTCCGTGCCATGGCGGTAGGTCCTTATCAGCAGCAGGCTATGAAGCTCGCCCGAGGCAGGATTGAAACAAAGTACATCGTCAACAATGCCAAGGTCAGCGACCACCACGCCATTATACCCACAGAGCAATCACCCAACCTTGCTAAGCTCAGCTACGATGAAAGAAACATTTACGACCTTGTAGTAAGAAGATTTATGGCGGTACTGTCCGAGCCATACGAATATGACGAGGTAAAGGTACAGATTGACATCGGCGGAAACAGCTTCCACGCCAAGGGCACTACACCCGTGAAGCTCGGCTGGAAGGAATTTTACGGAAACATCGCTGACGAGGATGAGGAAACAGAGGCTGAAAACAAAAGTCAGGATTTACCCGTTCTGCGTGAGGGTATGTCTCTCCCCCTTCTCAATGCAAAAATCATAAACGGCAAAACAAGACCTCCTGCACGCTACACGGAAGCTACTCTCCTTTCCGCAATGGAAAATCCCGTTAAGCAAATTGAAGATAAAAACTTACAGGCGGTTATCCGCACCACAAGCGGTCTCGGTACTCCTGCCACCAGAGCGGACATAATCGAAAAACTCTTTGATAATTTCTCTATCGAGCGCGTAGGTAAGGAAATTCACCCCACAGCCAAAGGTAAGCAGCTCATTAAAATCGTACCTCCTGACCTGAAATCCGCTGAGCTCACAGCCAAATGGGAGCAGGAGCTTCAGAACATCAGCAAGGGTACGGCAAATATGAAAAAGTTCATTGGTCAGATGCGGGACTATTCCACCTCTCTTGTTTCTATGGTAATTACGAGTAATGCGCAGTACACCCACGATAATGCCACCAAGGACAAGTGTCCCGTATGCGGCAAGTATCTCCTCGAGGTCAACGGCAAAAAAGGCAAAATGCTCATCTGTCAGGACAGAGAATGCGGCTACAGAAAAGGACTCACACAGGTCACAAACGCCCGCTGTCCCGACTGCCATAAGAAGTTAGAGCTTCGCGGCGAGGGTGACAAGAAAATGTTTGTATGTGTATGTGGCTACAGAGAGAGACTTTCCGATTTTAACAAGAGAAAGGAAAGTGCCGGTGCAAACAAGTTCGATGTTATGAACTATATGAGAAAGCAACAGAACGAAAAGAAGAAAGAAGAAAATGATAATCCGATGGCGGACCTGCTGAAGGACTTTTTCGGATAAAATCTCTCCGTCACGGCACAGCCGTGCCACCTGTCCTTTCATAAGAGGCTTAACAATAGTTTACGCACAGGTTAATAATTATGAGGCGGAAAATTCCGCCTCTGTTTTTATGCATTTGCATAGTGTTCTATAGATAACTATAGATATCTGTAAAGCTTTAAGTAATAATGATAAAGATAATGAAAAGGATAATAATACAAATACAAACACAAGTACAAACTCACAGGGTTTGATGCCCTGTGAGTTTTGTTTGTTATTTCTGCTCCCCTATCGACTTATAAACCAAGGGATTTTCATAGTCCTCATAATCTTTTTTATAGTTTTCTTTATCAGTGCAGTTATCCTTAAGCCACATATAACGGGTGCCGTCGGGAGTTTCATATATGTAACAGTAATAATTATCTATGTCATATTCTCCGTCACCTAAAGGATAAAATGCCGTGTAGTCCTCTAAAAATACATCCTCTGCATCTGTGGGTAAGCCACTGTCGATTTTTACAAAGGTTTCATCAAAACAGACAACTGAGTTGAAATCCTCGGAAATTATAACATCGGGACCGCCTGCCATTCCCCATATTAAAAGGCCACATAAAGCCACAAGCACAACAACAACTTTTAATCCGGACGGAAGCAGTATTTTTTTCTTTTCTTCCTTTTCGTAACTCTGTTCTTTTTCAAATAGTATGCGTTCTCTTTCGTCTGCTGATTTTTTATAAAGCCATGAAAGGCGATTCTTTATATAAAAATTCGATGAAAGCAGTTTGATTATCAGATATTCGGGAATAAAGAAAAGAAGATTAATAGCAGTAAGTCCGGAATGCGTAAACAAAAGAAGATTTCTTATAAGTTTAAGATACTTTTTTCTGTTTGTTGTTTTTACATTTATAACCTTTATACTGCCGTTTTCTGTTTCAGTTCGGGGAAATATATAGCCAATTGGAACTAAATCCAAAAAATCAGCAAATTTTCCATCACATATCGCATAGGCACCGTCATATAAATTTATAACGATGCCTGAAAAATCTGCACCGGTTACTTCATACTTTACAGAAGTATTGAGAACCGTATCAGGTAATTTTTCAGCAGTTTTTTTAGTAAGTTTCGTAAGTATTCTGTCCTTAAAACTGTCGTTTTTATCATTTCCATCTATTTCTTTGACAGCAGTAATCAGTTCATCTAAAGCGGAAGTTTCTGCAATAAACTCAATTTTTTCACTTCTGAAAAATATATCAACAGAGCATTCGGGATTTATGATATGTTTCTGATTTTCGGCAGTCACAATCATTTTTGCACCGGTGCTGTTATTTTTAAAGGTTATGTACATTCTTTCACCTTCTGAATTTTACTTCTTTACGGTAGGGTCGTTTTCAGCTGTGATAAGCTCACCCTTTTCATTCCACGAGGCTTCATAGGCCGTATAATAAACATTACCGTCCTTATCAGTGTACTTATAGTCGTAGTATCTGTATGAGTTTTCATTCTTTTCAAGACTTTCCTGATAGTAAGCGTCAAGCTCTTCCTCGCTCATAGACGCCGTATCTTCCTCGAAAGGCACAAGAAGCCCGCCTTTATCACAGTAAAACCAGCCCTCATCTGTCACATAGCAGTCGTAAAAAGAATACTTTTTGCCGTCATCGCGGACATAATAATAATCCGTATAAGATAACATTTCATCGTCTGTGTCATTTATCTCTATTTCCGTATAGGTATAAACTCTGCCTTCCTCGTCGTAAAGAAGAACGCTGCTTTCGTCCTCATAGCTGTTTCCTTTTTTATCGTAGTACACCTCATTTACCGCTATTCTGTCAGTCATATCTAAAAGCTCATCAAAACCACTGACCAAAGCTGCGCCGAACAGGATGCCTGTAATTACGGTAGCGATAAATGTGATTATTATTAATACTCCGAATATTTTAGAGAGCTTTTCTTCTTTTTTCTTTTCTTCAGCATTGATTTCGGGAAGGTCGATAAGACATTGGGTACACATCTTAAAGCTGTCGGGGTATTTATCTCCGCACTGATAGCATACCTTGGTTTTCTGACCGGGGAAATCCTTTCTCTTGATAAGGAAGATTATAAGAGTCCAGAATCCGAACAGAACACCGCAGATATACCAGCCCAAAGAAAGCTGCTGATTTCTGTGTTTGGCCGAATAGTGCATAAAGAGTATGGAAAAAATTACAGTTAAAACCTCTAAAACGCCCATAATCGGAAAAAATGCCGCTAAACTTACAAAACCTTCCATTTTTACTCTCCTTCCGTTTTTTACTTATCGGTAATTTTCTTGATTAATCCCTTAAGGCTGAAATCGTAACCGCCCGAAACACTCTTGGCCTTAAGAATGGAATAGAAATCACTTCTGCCAAGCTCTTTAGCGGAGATTTTTTCTATCTTCTCAATAAGACGGGCAAAGGTTTCCGTCTGCTCGGTCATAAGGTCTATATCAAACTTTTCCATTTCGTGGCTGTCACTTACGGCACAAAGATAATACGGCGCAGGAACAAGGCTGATTTCGGGGATACCCATAGTAAAGAAGTTCTGTCCCTCGCCGAAGTGGAGAGCATTGTGGCCTCTGAGAGTCATAGTACGGACTGTTTTTCTTTCCTTGACAGTATCTATATAGAGCTTATCCATAAACTTATTACCTGTATAAACAAGGTCGATTTCGGGCTTACCTGTGTATTTGTATTCCCCGTCAATGTCACGCCACTCGAGACAGCCGAGATGCTCGATAGTAAGATTAGCCACACACTTCATATTGTCGCCCTTACCGTTCCATAAATCACGGTGCATAGCCAGCCAGCGTGAGGCAGACTGGAATGCGCCTGTCCTGATATCCTCGAAATGCGGCAGGCGGAAATGCCCTGTGGTGAAAAGGAAAATGTGAGTTCTTTCAGGCACGGTGTCCTTCATATTTCTCATAAGCTCTAAAAGTGCTATGGGACCGTTTTCCTCCACACAGTTAGTGCCGTCGGTGTGAGTGTTTACGATAACGTTTTCCTTTTTGTTTTTACCCTCGATTACACAGTAAAAGCTCTCTGTGTAGGCCTTTTCTTCCTTCTCTGCTTCGAGAATAAACTTAGCCTTTTTATGTGCCTTTGCTGCTTCGGCTAATTTTTTTCCGTTGGTTTCGTTAACCCACAGCATAGGAATATTCTGATAATCGGCTATAAAGGAAAGATACTGACCTTCAATCATATCGTCGTGAAGACCCTTCCATACGAGTATAACAGCCTTAGCCTTGGTGAGCTTGGAAAGTATGCCGTAAAAGCACTGAACGAAGCTGGTGATAACAGGTCCCTCGTATTTCTTTTCGAGGACTACATCCTCAGGATAGGCTGAGCGCTTGTCAAAGGCTATTTCACTGGGCAGGAAGTTTATGTTATTGACATCGAAAACTGCGATTTTACCCGTAGTCTTCGGTACGTCCTTTATGCTTTTAACATATACGAGTTCCTCCGTTATGCCCTCGGCAGAGGTTTCGCCCGAATAGGGATAAGCGGAAGAAACAGGAACAGTGATTTTCTCGTCACCATCGATAATTTCGATGGATGAATTCTTTTCTTCCCAACGGGTAAACCAGAAAAGGTCGGAATAAACGGGAATATCCATTTTATTGATTTCCGATTTAATCCACTTTATAAAATCGTTATGTCCCTTACTGCCTGTGAGTCTGGTGCCGAAGGAGTTCATAGTGTGCATACCCTCGAGCATTCTTTCTTTTGAAATTTCGAATTTCATATTTTTCCTCCTTGATATAAATAAGTTATTATAAATTATTCAGATATAAAATATCATAATTTTCAATTATCTCTATTTTTCACTTTTCGCACTGCATAAGAAATAAGACCGCAAATCAAAAACACAAGACTCTGTATTCCCCATAATATAACCGCAACCAAAGCGGCACTCAAAGGTGGCGACCCTATAAATCCGCCTGATTCGAGAAATTTATGGTAATGTCTGACACCAAACATTTCATAAACAGGAAAATATAACAGGAAGTACAGCGGAAGATTCAGTAATGTATATTTCCACCTGACTTTTTTACAGAACAGTAAAGGCAATATAATCAGACCGCCCCAGAAGAAAATATCTCCGAGAAGCTCTTTGTCAGCATCAGCGGGAAGATGACCCAGTCCAAACACACCGTCCGCAACAGCAAGACTGACCAGAATAGTTAAAAATCCCATAATAAAAACATAAATAAGGTTCATTTTACTGGTTGTTGCTTTCATACTATTACCTCCTCGTATTAAAAGATTTGGCTAATACAATATCTGATAAAATAAAAAAGTGCGCCTTTTAAGACGCACCAAAAAATGCGTCTCAAGCTGCTACACTTTGTCAAATAAACCAAAACAGGAATACTAAGACAGAGACACACTTTTTACAGAGTGTTGCCTCCTATTTTGGTTTTATTTCTATTTTATTCAATTGACAAAATGTAGCATATTCACTGTAACACAAAAAAAAAAGAAAATCAATACGTTTAAAGAAAAAACTACCCACCTTTTTCGGCGGGTAGTAACTGTTCAGTTGGCTGCCGCTTCACAGTAAACACAGCGGTAAACTCTGTTTTCTCTGTCGGTAAGCATAAACTCCTGGCTTAGCTCCTGCTCTACAGAGGTTATGCAGCGGGGATTTTTACATTTAAGTACACCGTGTAAGGTTTCGGGAAGATCAACGTGTCTCTTTTCCACGAGCTTACTGTCCTTGATAACATCTATGGTAATGCCCGGGTCGATGTAGCCGAGGGCTTCAAGGTTAATATCGATGTTGCTGTCAATTTTGATAATATCCTTTTTTCCCATCTTTTTGCTGTTTACGTTCTTAATGATGGCGATACTGCATTCGAGCTTATCGAAGCCTAAAAGGTTGTAAATTCTCATAGCGTTGCCTGCAGTAATGTGGTCGATAACGAGACCTTCTTTAATGGAATCTATATTCATTTATTTGCTCCCCTTTCAGTCAAGATGTAAACCTAAAAGCTCCATAATAAGAGCCATACGGACGAACTTTCCGCAGAGTGCCTGTTCGAAATAGCAGGCTCTGGGGTCATCGTCCACATCGGTGGAAATCTCATTTACACGGGGCAGAGGATGAAGGATGATAAGGTCTTCCTTTGCCTTGTCGAGCTTTTTACGGGTGAGAATGTAGCTGTCACGCAGACGGATGTATTCTTCCTCACTGAAAAAGCGTTCCTGCTGAACACGGGTCATATAAAGAACGTCCAGCTCGGGAAGAACAGCCTCAAGGTCTGTGGTCTGAACATATTCGATACCGTTATTTTTGATAACATCCTTTTTGATGTAAGAGGGAAGCTTAAGCTCATCGGGTGAGATAAGAACGATTTTTATGCCCTTATATCTTGCCAGAGCTGTGATGAGAGAATGTACGGTTCTGCCGAACTTAAGGTCGCCGCAGAAGCCGATGGTGAAGTTGTTCAGTCTGCCCTTTTTACGGCGGATGGTAAGAAGGTCAGTGAGAGTCTGTGTGGGGTGGTTGTGACCGCCGTCACCTGCATTAATAACAGGTACGCTTGTTACCTTGGAAGCGACAAGGGGTGCGCCCTCTTTAGGATGACGCATAGCGATAATATCAGCATAGCAGCAGGCCATACGGGTGGTGTCTGCCACGCTTTCGCCCTTTGATGCGGAAGATGATGCGGCGGCGGAGAAGCCTAAAACATGACCGCCGAGCTCGTACATAGCAGCCTCAAAGCTGAGTCTTGTTCTGGTGGAAGGCTCAAAGAAAAGAGTGGCGAGCTTTTTACCGTGGCATACCTCACTGTACTTTTCACGGTTTGCGATGATGTCATCGGCAACGTCGAGGAGCTTGTCAATTTCTTCAACTGAAAGGTCAAGAATATTTATAAGACTTCTCATTTTGCGCCTCCGATCCAGCTTTCATCGGAAGGATTGTCTCTGAATTTGAGAAGACGGGCGATGTCTTCCTGCTTGATGTAGCCTTCTTCTGCGGCTACCTCTGCTACTGCATCAAGATTTGAAAGGCTGTGGTTGATAACATCGGCAGCTGCCATTCTGTCGATACCCTTTTTCATACCGTAGGTGAAGATAGAAGCGATACCTAAAACCTCTGCGCCTGCTTCACGGAGAACATCAACAACCTCTAAAACACTGCCGCCTGTGGAGATAAGGTCCTCCACAACAACAACCTTCTGTCCCTTTTCGAGCTTGCCTTCGATCTGATTGCCTCTGCCGTGGTCCTTGTGACCGCTTCTTACATAACCCATGGGGAGACCGAGGATGTGGCCTACGATAGCGGCGTGAGCGATACCTGCTGTAGAGGTACCCATAATAACCTCACAGTCGGGATAATATTTAAGAATAGTTTTAGCAAGACCTGTTTCAACATCTGTTCTTACCTGAGGAGAGGTGAGGGTAAGTCTGTTGTCACAGTAGATGGGGCTTTTGATTCCGCTTGCCCAGGTGAAGGGATCTTCGGGGCGAAGGAAAACAGCACCGATGGAGAGTAAGTCTTTTGCGATTAATTTTTTCATTGTAAATCTATCCTTTCGTTTTATAATTAACAAATTATCTTAGCCTACGAACTCTGCAAGGCATCTTTCATAAGCGGCTACGGGATCCTCAGCGGCAGTAATAGGTCTTCCCACTACGATGTAGTCAGAGCCGATTCTGTTAGCCTCAGCGGGAGTCATAACTCTCTTCTGGTCGCCGATGTCACCGTCAGCAAAGCGCACACCGGGAGTTACTGTAAGGAAATCCTTGCCGCAGGTTTCGTGAACCTTCTGTGCTTCGAGAGGTGAGCATACTACACCGTCGAGACCTGCATCAGCCGCATTCTTTGCATAGTGCATAACTACCTTATCGATGGGCTCTTTTATAAGAAGGTCGTTTTCCATGCTTTCCTGGTCAGTTGAGGTAAGCTGTGTAACTGCGATAAGAAGAGGACGTGTGCCGTCAGGTCTTGTGAGGCCTTCGAGTGCAGCCTCCATCATTCTCTTGGTTCCGCCGGCGTGAAGATTACAGATGTCTACATCGAGTCTTGAAAGTACAGCCATTGACTTTTTAACTGTGTTGGGAATATCGTGAAGCTTGAGGTCAAGGAAAATCTTGTGGCCTCTTTCTTTGATTTCTTTTACGATTGAGGGACCTTCAGCATAATAAAGCTCCATACCGATTTTCACGAAAGGCTTTTTACCCTGAAACTTATCAAGGAAAGCAAGAACCTCCTGCTTACTGCTGAAATCACATGCGATAATAACATCTCTACCCATTAGTGAGCACCTCCGATAATTTCTTTTAATGATGATATGTTATATTTTTCCATTACCTGCGGTAAATCATTTATGATGTCACGGCAGGCAAAGGGATTTACTAAGTTAGCGGCACCGACCTGTACGGCTGTGGCACCTGCGAGCATCATTTCGATGACATCCTCTGCCTTCGAAACACCGCCCATACCCACGATGGGTACATTTACCTTTTCGTATACCTGATAAACCATTCTCAAGGCTACGGGCATAATTGCAGGGCCCGAGAAACCGCCCATCTTGTTTGCGATAACGGGCTTTTTGGTTTTAAGATCTATTCTCATACCTAAAAGTGTGTTTATCATACTGATACCGTCTGCACCTGCTGCCTCACAGGCGAGAGCGATTTCGGTTATGTCCGTTACATTGGGAGTAAGCTTAGCCATAACAGGCTTAGTGGTTACCTTCTTAACCGCTTCGATAACTGCGGCGGCATTTTTAGCATCTGTGCCGAAGTTGACACCGCCTGCGTGAAGGTTAGGGCAGCTGATATTGATTTCGAAGATGCCAACCTGTTCTTCGGCATCAAGAAGTCTTGCGCACTCCTGATATTCCTCGATTGCGAAGCCGCCTACATTGGCGATAACCTTTTTATCAAATACTGCTTTAAGTTTAGGAAGCTCCTCTGCGATAACCTTATGTACACCTGGGTTCTGAAGACCTACGGAGTTAATCATACCCTGAGGACATTCGGCAATTCGGGGTGTGGGGTTACCGAAACGGCCTTCGAGTGTGGTACCCTTGAAGGAGAAGGAGCCGAGACAGTTAATGTCGTAAAGCTCTGCAAATTCATAGCCGAAGCCGAAGGTGCCCGAAGCGGGAATAACAGGATTATCAAGCTCAAGACCTAAAAGGTCAACCTTAGTATTTACCATATGATTTCCTCTCTTTCCAGAACGGGACCGTCCTTACAGATTCTCTTGTTTCTGTATTTGGTTTTACAGCTGCATCCCATACAGGCACCGAAGCCGCAGCCCATTCTTTCCTCGAAGCTGTATTCGCCTGAGCCTACGGCTGTTTTTTCGATAGCTTTAAACATAGGCATGGGACCGCAGGTATAGAAGAAGGAATATTCCATATCCTTCATAGCATCCGTTACGAAGCCCTTTACGCCTACAGAGCCGTCAACGGTAGTGATAACCGTTTCGGCAAGGGCTGAAAACTCTTCCTTACAGAAGATTTCACTTTCTTCGTTGAAACCGAGGATTACTGTAGGCTTTTTACCCTCTGCCACGAGTCTTTTACACAGGCCGTAGAGAGGAGGAACACCTACACCGCCGCCGATGAGAAGGGGCTTGTCTCCGCTTTTTGATGTGTCAAAGCCGTTGCCGAGGCCGACGAGGATGTCACATTTATAGCCTTCCTGCCACTTGCTCATTTTTTCCGTACCCTCACCTACTACCTTGTAAATGATGGTTACGGTATTTTCGTCCCAGTCGTAAACTGAGATAGGTCTTCTCAGATAACAGCCTTCCACTAAAAGGTTTACAAACTGTCCGGGTCTTACAAGTGCTGAGGTGTCACCCTTAAGCACCATACGGTAAACAGCAGAAGTAAGCTGTTCATTTTTAAGAACTTCATAAATACCCTGTGTCATTTTCTCTCTCCTCTTTTAAAATATCTGTTCACCCTTTATGTAGGTGTGCATAATCTTTCCTTTTACCATGTAGCCCTCAAAGGGAGTTGCCTTACCCATAGAGTAAAAGTCATCACTGTCAATTGTGTATTCCGCGTCAAGGTCAATTACGGTGAAGTCGGCGCTTTCACCCTCGTCTGTGCCACCGCCGATGCCGAAGCGCTTTCTCGGGTTGACCGCCATAAGATCAATGAGCTTTTCGAGAGTGATAACACCCTTTAAAACAAGGTGTGTGTAAAGAAGCGGGAATGCAGTTTCGATACCTACCACACCCATCATACTGCCTGCCAGACCCTTGCCTTTTTCCTCAGCGGAATGGGGTGCGTGGTCAGTGGCTATCATATCGATAGTTCCGTCCTTTATACCTTCGATGAGGGCATCTCTGTCCTCTTTTGAGCGAAGGGGCGGATTCATTTTAAATCGACCCTCTTCCTGTAAATCCTCGTCACAGAGAATGAGGTAATGAGGACCTGTCTCACAGGTGACGTTCACTCCTCTTTTCTTTGCCTGACGGATAATTTCTACGCTTTCTTTGGTGGAGATGTGGCATACGTGATAAGCACAGCCTGTCTCTTCGACGAGCCTCAGGTCACGCTCTATCTGCTTCCATTCGCTTTCACTGCATATACCCTTGTGGCCGTGGGCTTTCGCATACTCGCCGTCGTGGATGTATCCGCCCTTAAGAAGCTCATTAACCTCACAGTGGGCTACTATCATTTTGCCGAGGGCTTTCGCCTTAAGCATAGCCTCACGCATCATATCATCGCTCTGGACACCTCTGCCGTCATCGGAAAATGCAATAACATCCTGTGCCATAGCCTCCATATCGGAAAGCTCCTCGCCTTTCTGACCCACAGTGATGGAGCCGTAAGGATAAACGTGAATGCAAGCATCCTTTTCGATGATTCCGAGCTGTCTGTCTAAATTTTCTCTGCTGTCGGGGACGGGGTTAAGGTTAGGCATAGAGCATACTGCTGTGTAACCGCCGTGTGCCGAAGCAAGTGTTCCGCTTTTTATTGTCTCTTTATAAGAAAAACCCGGCTCACGTAAATGAACATGCACATCTACGAAACCGGGAAAAATATAATATTTATCGGAAAAATCAATAATATTTTCCGCTGAGTCAATTTCAGAAACAATAATACCGTCATTAATAAAAAGCGGGAGAGAGGACAATTTTCCGTCCTTATAAAGTTTTTTTCCGTTTATGGATAACTTCATAATCTACCTCCTATTATTAAAAAACATCCTTTTGCTTTCTTGTAATTTTAACACATATATATTTAAAAGTCAATGGTAAAAGTGAAGTTAACATAAACTTAATTTTTATATAAGTTATTGATTAGGAAAGAGTTTTAGTTTATAATAAAGGTATATTCTGACAAAGGAGAAAAGAAAATGAAAGTTACCGTTAAAGCCTATGCGAAAATCAATTTAATGCTTGACATATTATCCACTCTTCCTAACGGCTACCACGACCTTTTTATGATAATGCAGTCCGTGGGAATTTACGACAGAGTTACCGTGAGCAAGACAGACAGTAAGGCTATCGAAATCACCTGCACAAAAGAAGGCGTACCCACCGACGAAAAGAACATCGTTCACAAGGTGGCGACAAGATTTTTCGCTGACACGGGTGTAAAGAATACAGGTATCGCCATTCATATTGAAAAAAGCATCCCTCAGGCGGCAGGGCTCGCAGGAGGAAGCGCTGACGGTGCGGCTACCCTGGTAGCTCTGAATGAGCTTTTCGGTACTAACCTTTCACTTAAGGAAATGGCGCAGACAGGCGGTAAAATCGGTGCTGATATTCCCTTCTGCATTATGGGCGGTACTATGGCGGCCCAGTATACGGGTACGGTGCTTTCCTTCCTGCCTGACTTAGAGGCTGAAAACATCATAATTGTTAAGCCGAAGCAGGATGTTTCCACAGGCGAGGCTTATGCGGCATTCGACAGTGCAGAGAGAGTCAGACATCTCGACACGAGAGGTATGCTTATAGCGGCGGCAACACAGGATAAAAAGGGTATTTTCGACCGAGTGGACAATGTTTTCGAGCAGTTCATCGATGTTCCCGACAGAGTGGTTATAAAGAGTGTTATGAGAAAGTACGGCTGTGAGTGCTGCTGTATGAGCGGAAGCGGACCGAGTGTGTTCGGTATTTTCGAAAAGAGAGAGGATGCTGAAAAGTGTCTCGAGGAACTTAAGAAGAGTTATGATGAAGCATTCCTTTGCTCTGCTGTAGGTAAGGGTTGCGAGGTAGAGTAAACCTCTCCGTCAACCTTCGGTTGCCACCTCCCCTTTCAGGGGCAATACCATTAAGTTAAGAAACGAACCGAGCTCAGAAATGAGCCCGGTTTTGTTTTTT
>JAZNMU010000015.1:0-7814 GCA_045579865.1 Acutalibacteraceae bacterium | reverse complement strand
GAGGCTTTTCGGGACGGACACGTGGTCGCATCCGCCCCGAAAACACCTAAAGGGAGATTATCAATTTATTCAACGGTGATAGTTCCCTGCTCAAGCTGGAAGACTCTTTCCCAACCGTTTTCAAAGAAATCATTGCCCAATTTCTTATATACTATATAGTATGCGTGATCGCCCTCAGAAAATGATGAGGTGTCAAGCTCGAAGGGTACATCAATCTGTCTTCCCTCGCCAAGGCTTATATCCATATATGCCGCACCGTCGAATACAGGCTGAGGCTCGGTGTCGATGTAAAGAGATACTCTGTAATCGCCCTTTTTACCGTGGAAGTTAAGCCAGAACTTTTCGTTTTTTTCACTGCTGACAGTATAATCAAGCTTGCGTACTGTATAAATACCTTCAGTTAAACCGTCTTCCTCATACTGTAAGGTTTCTTCAAGATCCTTATACATAAATGCATTGATTGACTCAAGTTTGTCGTATTCATTATAATAATCGTTCGGGTCATCACTGGCGGGATTCATATAATTATACATATCCATTATTATGTCCTTAACGGCGGATTCCTTCATACCGAACACATCGTAGCAGACGGCTATCTGCTCAGGTGCATCCTCTTCCATAATAATATGTGCACTGTACTCCGGCATCAGAACAAAAGCACGGGTGCTTCTGGGAAGTGTTTTAATATCAAGACCGCAATCGTCACATATATCATCATAATCGAAATCGTCGTGGTAATCTTCATTTTCTGTTACACATTTCGGCTTATGATTATTGTCAGGGTCAATTATTGAATCAACGGAAAGATAAAGTGTTTCGCCCTTTTTTCCGATATTAGGCTCAAAGGTTATGTCTACCCATTCGGTTTCGCCTAACTTTCCGCCGATTATGAATTTATCGAGATTCTCTTCCTTACCGTCAGCAGTTTCTGCATCAAACTTTTGTCTTACACCGTTTACCGTAAGAACGAGAGCTCTTTCAGCCTGTTCTGACTTCGCACCTGTTTCGATAACATATCTTACAGTCAGAGGCTTACCATTATACACCACTTCTTTTCGGGCTTCTGCTCCGTTGCCTGCAGAATAAGCACCCCTGAGTTCAATGTCAATATGCTCATATCTGTCCGGATCGGGCTCTGTCCATAATCCCATAAGCATCAGCATTTCCTTCGGTGTCAGGTCGTTAGCCGAAACGGTAACCGTAAGTGTCAGGCACATCAGCACTGCCGCCACAAGCACCGCCCATCTGATTTTCTTTCTTCTCACAGGTGCAGTCTTGTCTTGACCCATCTCGTCAAAGAGCTTATCCATTTTCTTATTGAAATCCTTCGAATAAGGTCTTACTATGTCCCCTTCCTTCGGGAGTGATTTCAGTTCTTTTTCTGCCACTTCCTCGAAAGCCGCTTTAAGTACATCATTTCTTTTCATTATTAAGAGCCTCCTTTTCTATTATATATATGAGTTTCCGTCTGCCTCGGGCGAGCTGCTGTTTTACGGTGTTTTCCTTTCGGGAAAGAAGGTGCGAGATTTCCGATACCGTCAGCTCGTTAAGATAATAAAGGCTGAGCACATCCCTGTATTTTTCCTCAAGAGAAAGAATGGCGCTGACTATGTAAGAATAGTTTTCCTTCTCGCAGACTGTGTCCAGAGCTGTCTCGTCCTCCTTCGCATCCTCGTCGCTGATGAGGGTGGGCATCTCGCAGACCTTCTGCCTTACCATATTAAGCGCCCTGCTTTTAGCGGCCTTGATGACATAGGATGCAGTCTGTATGCTGTCCGTGTCCCTTATTTTGTCAAGATTTTTCGAAATCGCCACGAAGGCTTCGTGAACCGCATCCTCGGCAAGATAGGGGTCATCCAGTATGCGACAGGCGATGATATACATTCTGTTTCTGTACTTTTCGTATATTTCCGTCAGCTTCTGTTTTTCAGTTTCCGCGCCTGTGGGTGCTGAATGCATTTTATCACCTCCGTCATTTTTCCTGTAAAAGGCCTTTCATATATATAGACAATCGAAAAGGTCGTTTAGTTACATAGTAAGGGAAATTTTTTTCAAAAAAGTTACGGAAAGGGAAAAAAGACAAAAAAACTCCCCCGATGAACGAGGGAGTTAAATATGAGTAATAATTATTCAGCTGTATTCTTCTTGAGAGTTTCAAGCTCTGCACGAAGCTCCTTGGGAAGCTTGTCGCCGAATTTAGCGTAGAATTCTTCGATGCCCTTAGCATCTTCAGCCCAGAGAGCCTTATCTACGTCAAGGATTGACTTGAGACCTTCGATGGTGATTTCACCTTCGAGACCTTCGAGGTTGATGTCTTCTGCCTTGGGAAGGTAACCGATAGCTGTTTCGTCAGCGCCTACCTTGCCTTCGCATCTGTCAATGATCCAATCAAGAACACGAAGGTTGTCGCCGAAGCCGGGCCACATGAAGTTGCCTTCGTCATCCTTACGGAACCAGTTAACGTTGAAGATTTTGGGAGCCTTGTCAGCATCGAGTGTTTCACCGATGTCGATCCAGTGCTGCCAATAGTCAGCCATATCATAGCCGCAGAAGGGAAGCATAGCCATGGGGTCACGGCGAACAACACCTACTGCACCTGAAGCTGCAGCTGTGGTTTCAGATGCCATGATTGAACCAACGAATACACCGTGGTTCCAGTCTCTTGACTGATATACGAGGGGAGCAAGCTTAGCACGGCGGCCGCCGAATACGATAGCTGATACGGGAACACCCTTAGCGTTTTCGAATTCGCTGCTGATGCAGGGGCAGTTCTTTGCGGGAGCTGTGAAACGGCTGTTGGGGTGTGCACCCTTGATTTCGTCTGTTTTACCGTTCCAGGGCTTGCCTGTCCATTCCATAGCATTTTCGGGAGGATTCTTATCGAGGCCTTCCCACCATACTGTATTGTCATCAAGATTATGAGCAACGTTTGTGAAGATTGTGCCTTTCTTTGTAGAAAGAAGAGCGTTGGGGTTGGACTTCATATTTGTGCCGGGAGCAACGCCGAAGAAGCCGTTTTCGGGGTTGATAGCATAAAGTCTGCCGTCTGCACCCTTACGGATCCAAGCGATATCGTCACCTACGCACCATACCTTGTAGCCCTTATTCTTATAGCCTTCGGGAGGAATAAGCATAGCAAGGTTTGTCTTACCGCAGGCTGAGGGGAATGCGGCACAGATGTATTTAACTTCACCGTCGGGCTTTTCGATGCCGAGGATGAGCATATGTTCAGCCATCCAGCCTTCTTTTCTACCCTGGTTGGAAGCGATACGGAGTGCGAAGCACTTTTTACCGAGGAGAACGTTTCCGCCGTAACCTGAGTTAACGGAGATGATGGTGTTATCCTGGGGGAAGTGGCAGATGTATCTCTTCTCTTCGTCGATGTCACAACGGCAGTGGAGACCGCGAACCCAGTCATTGCTGTCGCCGAGAGCTTCGAGTACGTTGAAGCCGACTCTGGTCATAATGCACATATTAAGTACAACGTAGATGGAGTCGGTAAGTTCGATACCTGCTTTAGAGAATTCTGAACCTACGGGACCCATTGAGTAAGGGATGATGTAGGCTGTTCTGCCCTTATAGCTGTCCTTAGCGATACCGTAAAGCATTTCGTAGGCTTCTTTGGGATCCATCCAGTTGTTTGTGGGGCCTGCTTCTTCTTTGGTTTCAGCACAGATGAATGTTCTGCCTTCTACACGGGCAACGTCATTTACTGCTGTTCTGTGAAGATAGCAATCGGGAAGAAGTTCCTGATTGAGTTTGATCATTTCGCCTGTTGAACAAGCCTCTGCACGGAGAGCTTCAATCTGTTCATCAGAGCCGTCAATCCATACTACCTTATCGGGATTAACGAGGGCGAGTTTGTCTTCGAGCCATTCGAGTACACTCTTGTTGTTTGTGGGTGCGTTCTGAAGCATAATAAAATCTTCCTTTCACAATTGAATTTGATTCAGTAGCCTAAAATTACTCCTTGTACTCCATACTACCATTCTTTGATATTATACTGATTTTTATACCAATTTTCAATAGTTTGAGAAAAAAATGGTAAATTTGTTATTTTGTATAAAAACAACGGCATCCGAAGACGCCGTTGGTATATTATGTAAAATATTATCAATAATGAAGCACACCGCACTTACATTCCTGATTGATTCCGAAAAGCTTGCTGAAGAATGTGATAACCTTATAAATGAATTTCGCAAGTCCGTTTGTGTTATGGCAGAGACATTTGCAGGTAACCTGCTCCTCTCCATCATTTACGATTTCGTATTCATAGCATCTGTCGCAGATTTTCTTTGCGCCCTCTTCGGGAGTTTTCTGCTCAACGAAATTATGTCCGAGAGCAGGAATGGTATCCTGAGCGAAAACAGTTTTACATCCCATACAGAAGCAGTAAGGAGTAACGCCTGAATCGGTACAGGTGGCTTCAACACCGTCAAGAATTATAATCAGTGAATGGCTGAGCTTAGGTGCAGTTACCGTTTCGATAACCTCTCCGCACACCTTACAGCAGTTATCGGTCAGACCGCTCTTATCGCAGGTGGCGGGTTCCTTTACCACCCATTTACCGGGTACGTGTCCGCCCTTTGATGCCAGGTCAGCGGTGAAGGAGTCGGTGTATTTATTACATACATTACACCATACATACTTATATCCTTCGTAAAGACAGGTTCCTTCTACATAGGTCTTGCCGTCCCAGACACAGTCGGGATGCTCGTCCTTACCGAAGGGTTTGGTTTCAGTTACATCACCGCACATACACGTTCTCTCAGCTTTACCGCCGTTACCGCAGGTACCCTCGGTAATTTTCCAGTTACCGAAGCCGTGTGTGTCTTTGATAACTCTTACATCCACTGCATCGCAGTTAAGACATTTTACAGTCTTTTCACCGTCAGTGAAAACTGTTTCACCGTCAACTTTAGCGCATACGGGCTCTTTTGTGATTATTTCCATTCCCGAAAAGTCGTGAGGTGCTGTGTAGTCCTCTTCGACAGTGTGGGTATATAAGCTCTTACAGTGCTTGATTATCTTTACGGTATTCTTGCAGCTTGCATCCTCAGGAATTTCCCAGAGGCTTTCGTCAGAAAAATCGTGACAGTCTTTGTTGTAATCACCGGTAACGGTAAAGGTAGCAAGACAGTTTTTGCAGTTATATGTCTTCCAGGAATGTTTGATACAGGTTCCGGCATATTCCTGTACTACGGTATAATCAGCTTCATTGGTTTCATAATCGTAATGAATAGGAATAGGACGTGTATATTCCTTTTTACAGCCTGTACAGGCTGTCTTTTCAAGACCTTCTGCATAACAGGTGGCTTCATTTACGGTTACCCATTCGCCGTCGGTATGCTTGGTGGGGTTGGTTATAACAGGCTTTGTTTCCTTTGTTTTACAGCGTGAACAGATTCTTTCCTGTTCACCTTCAACGGTACAGGTAGGCTCTTTCGTAACTGACCATAAGCCAAAGCTGTGGTTATAGCTGTCAATATCAAGCTCCTTTTCCTTCACATCCATACACCAGGAACAGTAACTGATAACAGTACCCTTTTCGGTACATGTCGGAATTTTGACAACACGTGTCTCATCATAGTTATGAGGAGGAATTTTCTCAGTTTTGCTTTCATCTACATAACCGCAGACTTTACAGGTATATTCATAACGTCCTTCAAGTGTACAGGTCTGACTGTACTTCACCCATTCGAAATCGTGCTGTGCACATTCTGCTGACGCAGAAAAAGCGAAAAGCACAAAAGCAGTGAAGAGACAGAAAAACAGCGCTGTAAGTTTTTTTGCTTTCATAATATTTACCTCCGAATCAGAAATTTATATTATTATTCATCATTATAATATCATCATTTTACCGAGCCGTCAACAGAAAAAATGAAAATTCACTGTCTTTAATTAACTTTAACATATACCTGTAGGCTTGCTTTGGCAATATTTTTAATATACAATTAATATAGTATGTTTTTTCTTGACAAAAGATATGAATATTTAGTAGAATAAAAGCAGTATGCGGTCATAAGCTATGCACCGCAAAAAAGAAAGAAGGGTGAAATAATGAAGTACAAATGGGAAAACCCGCAAATCATTAAAGAAAACAAGGAGGACGGTCACGTTCTCGCTTTATGCTACGATAAAGCAGACAGTGCCGCAAAAAGAGAAAGCTCTCCTTTCAAGGTATCCCTTAACGGTACCTGGAAATTTTACTGGAGTAAAGGTGTAGGCGAGCTGCCCGAGGAATTCAAGGCCGCCGACTACGACGACAGCAAATGGGAAGACATCACCATCCCGGGCGTATGGCAGCTGCAGAAGGATTACACCAAGCCCTGGTATTATGCAAACTCCTTCCCCAACTGCATCAGCATCGAAAAGAGCAAAATCCCCTCCATCGATGTGGCAGGTCAGGAAATCGCCGTACACAGAACCGCCTTCAACGTTCCCGCAGACTGGGACGGCAGACAGATTTTCCTTCACTTCGGTGCTGTAAAGGCAGGTCTCTCCGTTTATGTCAACGGCAAATACGTAGGCTACTCACAGGGCTCAAACACTCCCCACGAGTTCGACATCACAGACTATATAACTCCCGGTGAAAACAAGGTAGCCGCTGAGGTTTACCGTTATACCGACGGCACCTATCTCGAGGACCAGGATATGTGGTTCCTTTCAGGTATTTACCGTGAGGTTTACATTTACAGCGAGCCTAAGGTTGCTCTTCGCGACTTCTTTGTAAGCACCGAGCTTGTAAACAATTACACTGACGCCTATGTAAATCTTGAGGTTCTTATCAAGGACTATACAGAAGGCGGAAAGACTGTTGAATTTGAGGCAGCACTCCTCACAGCAGGTATGCCCACCCTCATCGGTAAAAACGAAATCGTTACCGTCAAGGGCGAAAACAAGCTCGACTTCAAGCAGTTCATCGAAAGACCTGTTCTCTGGTCAAGTGAAAATCCCGTTCTTTACACTCTCCTTCTCAAAATCACCTGTGACGGCGAGGTTACATACAAGGCAATCAGAATGGGCTTCAAGCAGGTAGAAATCAAGGGCGAAAAAATCCTCGTAAACGGCAAGTCCCTTCTTATCAGAGGTGTAAACCGTCACGATTTCGACCCCGACTACGGCTGGGCTGTTCCCGACGAAAGATATATCCAGGACCTTGATATTATGAAGAGAAATAATATCAACTCCATCCGTACCAGCCATTATCCCAACGATCCCCGTTTCTACGACCTGTGCGACGAATACGGCTTCTGGGTTATGGACGAATGTGACCTGGAAACTCACGGCGTAAGAAGAAAGAATGTCCCCGGTGACAATCCTATGTGGACAGATGCCGTAGTGGACAGAATGGAAAGAATGGTTCTGCGTGACAGAAACCACGCCTGCGTATTTATGTGGTCTCTCGGTAACGAGGCAGGTGACGGCAGTAACTTCCTTCGTATGAAGCAGGCCGCCTTAAAGCTCGACACTACCCGTCAGTTCCACTACGAGGGCGACTTCGACTTCACAAAGAGTGACGTTATCAGCCGTATGTATCCCACTGAGGATCAGGTAGAAAAATTAGGCAAGAGAGAGCCTCTCACCATCACCTGGTTTGACAACATCGCAAATGCTCTTGCCGCCGACAGTAAGCCCATCTCAAAGGAGCTTTACACCAAGCCCGTAGTATTCTGCGAATATGCTCACGCTATGGAAAACAGCTTAGGTAACTTCCGTGAATATATGGATGCTTTCGAAAAGTATGACAACCTCTGCGGCGGTTACATCTGGGACTTCGTGGACCAGGCTATCCATAAGAAAAACGAAGACGG
>JAZNMU010000014.1:0-8136 GCA_045579865.1 Acutalibacteraceae bacterium | reverse complement strand
TATAAGCACGGCCCCTTCGCCTGGGGCAAGACACCCAAAGAGGCTGTACACAATGCAGTGGTTATGGAAACCGTGGCTAATATGGCAAAGTCGGAGGCCAAGCGGTCTTAGGAAGACAATGACTAGACCCAACTCCTTGGCTCACAGAACGACATGGCTACGATCCGACTTTATAAGCACGGCCCCTTCGCCTGGGGCAAGACACCCAAAGAGGCTGTACACAATGCAGTGGTTATGGAAACCGTGGCTAATATGGCATACCACGCCGAAATGATAAGCGGTGAAAAGAGACCTATCGAGCAGTACCTTCTCGATAAGCATTATATGAGAAAGCACGGACCCAATGCTTATTACGGACAGAAATAATGAGGAATGCAAAGTGCAAAGTGCAGAGTGCAAAATGCAAAATAGGCGGGCGAGGTTTCGGGAATGAAGAAGAGACAGCCCGCCGTTTTTACATAGAGTATTGTAGGGATATGTTGTGACGTATCCGCTGATGAAATATAAAGCATATATTAAAAGCACAGATAAGCTCCGTTACGAGCTTCTGTGCTTATTTTTTTACTCCACGTTATACAGATTAATAACCGTTTTGCCTTTCTTTTCTGCTATGTTTTTGAATTTGTGAGCACCGCCCCAGGTTTTACGCACATAAGTTACCACATAGTCTGACTGATTAATCATCCATCCGTTACGGCGGTCGATTTCGAATCTTTTAGGGGTATTATTTAAGGTTATATCGGTGTAAAGGATTTTATCGTCGTCCACAGCTATATTCGGCTTTTTTTCGGGCATACCCTCGATTACCACGAAATAATGTATGTGCTTATATACCGTGGAAAACAGCTTCAGCTCAGTCAGTACCATAGAGTCGAATTTACCGTTATGTCCCACATAAAACCATACCACACCCTTATTTTCGATAAGGTCAATTAGCACCTGCTTTAAGTCATAGCGTATGGACTCTGGCGTATCACGATGTCCGAAGAAAGTACAGGAATTCATAATAATCACCTTTTCTTGTCCAGTATAGCGAACAATATTTTAACCCACTATAACATAAAATTGTATTGTTTGCAACCTATATTGAACAAAAAAATCAGAGGTGGGTTATGGAACAGAAAATCAGAATTGATATGAATATGGGTGAAAACCTGAGAAATCTGAGATATAAGTATGGATATTCACAGGAAAAGCTCTGTGCCGAGCTTCAGCTCAGAGGCTGTGACATAGGCAGAAGCACCTATGCTAAATACGAGTGTGGAGAATTGAATATAAAGATAAGTGTTATCGTCACATTAAAGAAGATATATTCCTGTTCTTACGATGATTTTTTTGAAGGACTTGAATAATTTATGATAGTATTCGATAAGCTTTGGGTAACAATGAAAGAAAAAGGTGTTTCAACATATTGGCTTCGTGAAAAATTCGGTATAGACAGCAAAACTATACGCAGACTTAAAGCTAATGAAAACACGGAAACTAAAACTTTGGATAAAATCTGCGAGGCACTTGATTGTAAATTGGACGATATAGCAGAGTTTGTAAAAGAATAATGAAAAAGCAAGGCGTTCAGATGAACTGACCTTGCTTTCATTTTTTTAGTTGTTAATCACTTCAGGCAACCCTTCCGCCCTACATTATTACCCTGTAATTTCGGCGGTGCATCGCTTCTTGTTTTCCGAAGTCTTGCCCACATCTTTGCACTTTGCTCTTTGCTCTTTGTACTCATTCTACCACCGTATTCAGCCACACTCCCTTTTTCATAAAGGTATAGCCGAGAATACATTTGATGATGTCCGCTGAAAGAATGATAGCATACAGCGGTACGATGGGAACTGCAGTGAAGCGGCTGAGAATAAAAGCAAGGGGAACAGATATTGTCCACACGAAGCCGCTGTCAAAGAGGAAGGTTATTACTGTCTTTCCGCCTGAGCGGAGAGTAAAATAACAGGCGTTAGTAAAGGAGTTCACGGGCATAAAGATCGCTGCTACGACGATGAGTGTGGCGGCAAGAGTGCGGATTTCGTCGCTTGTTTTATAAATTCTGGGGAAAAACGGAGCGAAGACAATCATTGTCACGGCGATGAAAACCGTGGTACCTACGGCGAAAAACAGCAGCCTCGTGCTTGCTTTTTCAGCCTCTTTCTTCTCACCTGCACCAAGCATCTGACTGAGAATGATACCGATGGCAGAGCCGAAGGAAACGAAGGCCACATTGAAAACATTACTGATGGTAGAAAGAATATTGACCGCCGCCACCACGTCCAGTCCTCTGACAGAGTAGCACTGATTGAGCATCGCCATACCCGCTGACCAGAGAGCCTCATTGATAAGAAGCGGCAATGAAATGACAGTTATTTTTTTCAGCAGGTCACGGGTAAGAGTGCTCGAGGTAAAGAGGCCTCTCATAAAGGTATATTTCTTTTTATGAGTATGTGCCCACACTACGAGAATAGCAAGCTCCACATAACGGGAAATTATCGTAGCTATAGCCGCACCGTTTATGCCAAGCTTCGGTGCGCCGAAGTGTCCGAAAATTAAAATGTAATTCAGGACAAGATTGGTAAGTACCGCAGTCACTGTAGAAATCATAGGGATGATTCTGTCGGTAGTCTCTCTGAGCGTACTCGCATAAGCCTGAGAAAGAGCGAAAGGTAAAAGCCCTATAAGCATAATCTGCAGATATTCCGCCGCATAGGATGCCACTAATTCTCTTTCGCCCTCGCCTGCCTCACCCTGAAGATAAGCACCGATAAGGCTGTCACCCATAGTTACGAAGGCAGCTATACCCACCGCCGTCAGAAGCAGGGCAAAAAGCAGCTTATACTGCATAGTGTTTTTTACACCTGCATCATCCTTTTTACCGTAAAACTGTGCAGTGAAAATGCCCGCACCGCTCATAGCACCGAAAATGCAGAGATTGAAAACAATCATAAGCTGGTTTACGATGGAAACACCTGACATTTCCAGTGTACCCACCTGACCGACCATAATATTATCGAGCATACTTACGAAATTGGTAACACCCGACTGAATCATAATGGGAACCGCCACTATAAGCATACGCTTAAAGTAAGGCAGACCCGATTTAATATATTTTATCATAACCTTTTTCCTTTCGGGAAAGACATATATCTATATCATTTGCCAAAAAAATTCGGTAATACCAAAGCATTACCGAAATATTTTTATGTTAAGATTAGCCGAAAAACGAATCTTCACCGAGACCGAAGAAGGGGAATATGGTATTGATGAGGTTAGCAAAGAAAATCTTTACCGTATCGACTATTCTCTGCATAACGCTGAGAAAACCGTAGCTTTCCTCGACACCGTCCATAATATCCGAGCCTACCTCAGACATTTTGTCACCTGCCACATCGCCGAGTATATCGCCTACCTTGTCTGCAATATCGGGCTCGCCTGTGGCTGACACGGGAGCAGAAGGCATTATCTGCTCGCCCTCTGTAGCGGCAGAAGCACCGAAAACGAGAGAAAAGCACATAATTACAGCCATTAATAAAGCAAGATGTTTATTTTTCATTGGTATTACCTCCTGAATTAATCATTCCTCTCTCAAATTATAGCAGAAAAGAAATTAATATGCAAGGGGTAATGATAAAAAAGCAAAGACGGGTAACTGCCGTTACACCGTCGGCTATTCTTTGGGCCGCAGCCACCGACGACCGTCTTTGCATAAGCGAACCCTTTATAAATGCAAAACGCAAAGTGCAAAATGCAAAAAGGCGTGTAAGATTTCGTTAGTGAATAAGTGATACACCGCCTAATTGAATGCAGAATGCAAATGCAGAATGGGCGTGTAAGGCTTCGGTAATCAATAAGTGATAGTCCGCCAACTTAGTCTCCCTCAGCCTCACCCTGAAAGGAAATTCCCCTATCAGGGGAAATGTCGCAAAGCGACAAAAGGGTGCCGGTCTCCCGGAGGGAAAGGTGGCGGCGTAGCCGACGAAGAGGTCCGTAGGGACACAATGTATTGTGTCCGACATACACCCATCTACCTGCACTGTCATTTTGAGCATAGCGAAAAATCTTTTACAATTTACTCTTTTCCCTTCACCGAACACTTTTCTCTGCGGAAAGCAAGGTGAAAATTATATGGCGGTAAACCCGCAACCATAATTCCGAATTCCGCATTTCGCATTCCGAATTAATACGAGCCTCGACCACTATTCTGCATTTAAAGTGGCGGGCTGTCACTTATTCATTTCCTAAATCTTTCCCGCCCATTCTGCATTTTGCACTCTGCATTCTGCATTCATAAAAAAACGTTCCCGCTACCATTCTATGCTTCCCATCTTCCATTGACATAAACGGCAAATTTGCTGTATAATAGGTTAAAAATCACCGAAAGGATGTTATAAAAATGATTAAAAATATAGGTCTTGTTTTCGCCGACAGTATGGAGTACAGTCCCTTTTTAGCCTACGCTAAGGAAAAGGGCGGCGAGGAGTTTAATTTAAGAGGCAACGATGCGGTTACTTTCACTCTGGAAAAGGGCGACAGAAAGCTCCTCATCACAGGTGTGAAATGCGGTATCGGTAAGGTGAACGCCGCCTCTGCCACCTCATTTCTTATCAGCGATAGGTCGGCTGAATATATTCTCAATGCAGGTCTCTCGGGCGCAGTAAGCGGACTCAAAAGAGAGGATATGGTCGCCGCAGAAACCTATGTGGAGTGTGACTATGACCTGACAGCCATCGGCTACGGTCTCGGTGTAAAGCCCGACGGTCAGGAATATATCCTTAAGGCAGACGAAAAGCTCCTGGCTTATGCTCTGGAAAGCAAGGGAATAATCAAAACCGCTGTGGGCACAGGTGACATTTTCCTCACCGACCCTGTCCGTAAAAAGCTTTATCTGGACACCTTCGGCATCGGTGCCTTCGATATGGAAACTGCCGCCATCGCCTCCGTATGCGAAAAATGCGATGTTCCCATGGTTTCCGTCAGAAAGATAGGCGATGATGCCGACGACTGCTCCGTAGAGGATTACCGTGAAATGAACGACAGACAGGAAAGCTGTCTTACGGAGCTTTTAGAGAGCATACTTCTCCGTCTGTTAGCCGACGGCAGTCAATGGTAAGAGAGTTTTCCGCCAAATCTTTTTAAAATGTGCAAAAAATTACCCCGAAGGTCTTGAAAAAGATTTTTCGGGGTAGTATAATTAGTAATGTATTGTAACATAGAGGTACTTTTACCTTTTTTAGAAAAATCACCTTTTGAGAGGGAAAATCAAGGCACAGAAAAAGAAACGGGGCGTAAAAAATGAAAGCAGACTTACACTGTCATACGAAACTTTCTGACGGCACAATGGGCATCGATGATCTTATCATCCTGGCCAAAAACAGCGGCATCACCACTCTCGCCATCACAGACCACGACTGTCTGGCAGGCACCGTCAGAGCGGAGCTTATCGGTAAAAGACACGGCATAAATGTTATCCCTGCCGTAGAATTTTCCGCCACTGACGGGAAAAGGAATGCCAAAGCACACATTCTCTGCTATCTTCCCGACAGACCTGAGCGTCTGGAAGGGCTCTGTAAAAGCAATTCCTTAAAAAGAAAAAGAGCTGCACAGCTTATGGTTATGAAGGTATGCAACAAATTTCCCGTAACCCCCGACTTCATCGCTAAGTGCTGTCAGGGCTCCACAAATATTTATAAGCAGCATATTATGCAGGCGCTTATGGAATGCGGATATACCACATCCGTTTTCGGTGACCTTTATAAAATGCTCTTTACCAAAGAGTCCAGAATGAACGTTCTTATGGAGTCTAAATATCCTGAGCCCACAGAAATAATCGAAGCAATTCACGAGGCCGGCGGTATCGCAGTTTTAGCACATCCCGGTTTTTACGATAATTTCGAGCTTTTGGAGGAGCTTATCCCCAGGGACTCGACGGTGTGGAGGTATGGCACCCTGAAAATACTCCCGAACAGCAGGAGCATCTCAAGGCAGTTGCCACAAAGCACGGTCTGGTTATGACCGGAGGCAGTGACTTCCACGGTGCCTTCAATGCCTATCCCATAAAGCTCGGCGAATACGGTCCCGATGAGGATGCCGTAGCCGCACTTCTTTCCTATAAGGCAAAGAAGAAAAGAAAACAGAAGAAACTCGAAGCGGAGGCAGCAAAATAATCTTCGCAGATTAAAAGTTTTTAACAAGGAGACCATTATGAGCGAAAGCGATGTAAAGATTTATGTAAGCAAAAAGGAGCTGAACAAAGCGGCTGACCTGGGGAACACCTTCAACAATGTTATTGCCCACCGTGCAAACGGCAACATAGACAAAGCAAAAGCACTGGGTAACATTTTAGGTACAATCACTCCCACAGGTGATGAGGGTCTTGTCGTGGCTGTTAAGGAGCATCTTGCGCCCAAATACTTCGCTCCCGACATTCTTTATCAGATAAAGGTGCTTTTAGTTTTCGCCTGTGAAACCCTTCTGCAGATAGAATGCCCCTGTGAGGTGGTTTCCACCACAGCTATTGCATCAATGTATGAGGTTATCCAGAAAAACTCACCCGGCTTTTACTCAAACATTTCAAACGGCGCCGCCTTTACCTTCTATTATCTTGCCATCCAGAAGGGCGGAGATTTAAGTGCGCACATCGGCGAGGCATTTGCTATGCTTTGCTCAGTGAAAAATAAAGAGGGCTTTGTCGAAGCGGGCAAGACCGTATGGAACTTAGCCGTAGATATTATTTCAAAAGAAATCGAAAAAGCAAAATTCGAAAATATTTAAACTTTTCTACAGGCAGAGGGTATTCCTATGCCTGTATTTTTGAATTCAGAATGCAAAATGCAAAGTGCAAAATGGGCGTGCAAGGCTTCGGAAATGAATAAGCGATAGTCCGCCACTTTAAATGCAGAGTGCAGAATGCAAAGTGCAAAAAGGCGTGTAAGATTTCGTTAATGAATAAGTGATACACCGCCACTTTAAATGCATAATAGGCTTATATGACTTCGGTAATGAATAAACAATACACCGCCGAACTGCTTTGTCATTTTGAGCATAGCGAAAAATCTTTTATAATTTACTCTTTTCCCTTCACCGAACACTTTTCTCTGCGGAAAGCAAGGTGAAAATTATATGGCGGTAAACCCGCAACCATAATTTTGCATTTTGCATTCATAAAAAAACGGCCCTTGGGCCTCACTATATAACAGGAGGAGAAAATATGAAAATCAGCGAAATATGTGACATTTTAGAGGGAGAAATTATCTGCCGCGGTGACCTTACGGACACGGAGGTTCATGCCGCCTGCGGCAGTGATATGATGAGTGACGTTCTGGCCTTCGTAAAGGAGCAGGCCACTCTTCTTACAGGCCTGGTTAACCCTCAGGTAGTGCGCACAGCAGAAATGATGGATATGCACTGCATTATCTTCGTCAGAGGCAAGCGTCCTACTCTGCAGATGATAGAAATGGCAGAGGACAGAGATATGGTTATGATCTGCACGGACCTCGAAATGTTCACAGCCTGCGGTAAGCTTTACTCAGCGGGTCTGAGAGGAGGCAGCGGAAAATAATGGAAGAAAGCATCAGACTCCATTACATAGTACCCGGTGACGATTTTACCAGAGCGGGTGCCGCCTCGGGTGATGTAAAAAGAACACTCAAAGAATTAGGTGTTTCCCCTGCCGTAATAAGAAATGTTTCCATCGCTATGTACGAGGGTGAAATAAACATGGTCATCCACGCAAACGGCGGAGAAATCGACGTGGAAATCACAGAAGAAGACATCATTATGACCTTAAAGGACGAGGGACCCGGCATCGAAAATGTGGAGCTTGCCATGAAGGAGGGCTATTCCACTGCCCCTGATAATATCCGTACCCTCGGCTTTGGCGCAGGTATGGGCCTTCCCAACATCAAAAAATACACAGACGAATTTTCCATTGACACGAAGGTGGGAGTGGGAACGACACTGAACCTTAAGGTGAAAATTCAGTAAATTTAAATGCAAAATGGGCGTGTAAGGCGTTGGGAATCAATAAGTGATAGCCCGCCAACTTAGTCTCCCTCAGCCTCACCCTGAAAGGAAATTCCCCTATCAGGGGAAATGTCGCAAAGCGACAAAAGGGTGCCGGTCTCCCGGAGGGAAAGGTGGCGGCGT
>JAZNMU010000013.1:0-10087 GCA_045579865.1 Acutalibacteraceae bacterium | reverse complement strand
GAGCTTGCTATCTCTGCTCCTATGTCTCTTTTAGGCGACGCTATGAGAGATACCTCAAACGGCTATGACACCACTCTTTACTATGAACCCGTAGGTGTTTTCGCTGGTATCGTACCCTTTAACTTCCCCGGTATGATTCCTATGGGCTGGATGGTTCCCTGCTGTATCGCATCAGGTAACACTATTGTTCTTAAGCTCGCATCTATGACACCGATGACCGCTATGAAGCTTAATGAGCTTCTCTGCGAAGCAGGTCTTCCCAAGGGCGTAGTTAACCTTGTAACCTGCTCCAGAGTAGAGGCTGACATTTTCCTTAAGCACCCCGATGTAAAGGGTATCACCTTCGTAGGCTCTACTAAGGTAGGTCTCCACGTATATAAGGAAGCTGCCGCTACAGGTAAAAGAGTACAGGCTCTCTGCGAAGCAAAGAACCACGCTCTCGTTCTTGAAGATGCCGCTCTCGAAAGAAGTGCCAGAGGTATCATCAATTCAGCCTTCGGCTGTGCAGGTGAAAGATGTATGGCTCTTCCCGTTGTTGTGGCTCAGGAAAGCATTGCTGACAAATTAGTTGCTCTTCTCAAGCAGTACGCTGAGGAGCTCAAGCTCGGCCCCGCATATCTTCCCGACTCCACACTCGGCCCTGTAGTTACTGCAGAGCACAAGGCTTCTGTTATTAACTGGATTAATAAGGGTATTGAAGAGGGCGCAACTCTCGTGCTCGACGGCAGAAATGCTGTAGTTCCCGGCTGTGAAAAGGGCTTCTATGTAGGTCCCACCATCCTCGACAATGTTACTGAGGATATGACAGTAGGTACACAGGAAATCTTTGGACCCGTTCTCTGCATCAAGAGAGTAAAGAACTTCGAGGAAGGCCTCGCTCTTATGAACCGCAATCCCTTTGCTAACGGCTCCGTTATCTTCACACAGAGCGGTTATTATGCAAGAGAGTTCGCAAAGAGAACCGACGGCGGTATGGTAGGCGTTAACGTAGGTATTCCCGTACCCGTAGGCGTATTCCCCTTCACAGGTCATAAGCTCTCCTTCTTCGGTAACCTTCACTGCTTAGGTAAGGATGCTTTCCGTTTCTTCACAGAAACCAAGGCTGTTACCACACGTTGGTTCGACGAGGAAGAAATGAAGGCTACTACCGTTGATACCTGGGACGGCTCAGTAGGCGGAGGCGTTTAATTCGATTCGGAATGCGTAATGGCGGGTAAGGCTTCGGTAACCCTAAAGTAATACACCGCCACATCAAACGCTAAGTGCTAAACGCAAAACGATATATGCTGTAACAAAGATTAAATTATTAATGCAGAGGCTGAAAACAGTCTCTGCATTTTTATGTTCAATTGGTATCTTTAAATGTGTCGTATGTAAACCTGGCACCGACACGAAAGCCGACAATAAACTTTTCTAAATTAGAGAGATAAACATAATCACTGTATATGTCAGCATATTCCGTAAACATTTTTTCTGTATCATCAGGCAGAATCTTTTTTATGCTTTCTTCTTTTTCAGTTAATATCTTAAGTTTGTTTCTTGCTTTTTCTGTGAAAGCATTAGGAATTTCCTGCACATCAATATTACTGTAGTATAATTCCTCGATGAAGTTTGACATATAAAATCCTCCAAAAATAAAAAGTGTGTGCACACCGAAGTAAGCACACACGAAAAATGCTGAACTTCGATTTGCTACCACACAAAATTATTTCACCATTACATAAGGAATGACAAAATAGAAGTCAACATTTTTACCAAAATAAAAACATTCACTCCATATATAATGGCTATTAAATTTTGTGTGGTAACAGTATTATAGCATATTTTTTTCATCACATCAAGCAGTAATAAAAAAATACAGAGACTGTTTTCAGCCTCTGCATTAATAATTTAATCTTTGTTACAGCATATATCGTTTTGCGTTTAGCACTTAGCGTTTAAAGTGGCGGTGTATCACTTTCAGTTTCCCGAAGTCTTACCCGCGATTGCGCATTCCGAATTCCGCATTCTGAATTACTTGCGGAACACTGCTGAAAGTCTCTTCATAGGCTTCTTTCTTCTGTGCTTTTTCTTTATTTCGATGGGAGTATTGATAAGCATATTGGTAAGCACTGTCCAGAGGATAACGAGGATGTACATACCGAATACTGCATAGAAGCCTGCGGAGAGGGTGGCGGTATTGATGGTTACTGCTGCAGAAAGAAGCTGTGCCCAGGTGCTTTCTGAGAACATACCCACAAGGTCTGTGAGGGGAATTTCACCACCGATTATCTTATCGAAAGCGATTCTGGAAATGATAATGCAGATGAAACAGAGAACGAGACCGCCTGCAGACATAAGCATTACAGTCTTTCTTTTACCTGTAGCTGCTGCTACCACGCCGAGAGCGAGGAAGAGAAGGATGGTAAGTACAAAGAAAATGATAAAGGCGATGATGTGAGGAAGAACGGGTTCGATGATTGTAAGGAAGCTTGCGCTTTCTTTGGCGGCATCTGTTGCAGCACCTGAAAGGTCAGTGGTAAGCAGAAGCTTGATAAGCTCGAAAGCTGAAAACTCATATTTAGTAGCCACGCCGAACTGTGAGGCTAAAGTTACGATAGCGCCGATTTCTTCAGTAATACCGCCGATAGCGAAGTAGAAGAGCTTGAGAAGGAAACCCATCACAACTGCTCCTACTGCTAAAATCGGAGTGATTATACGGTAAGCAATTTTCATTTTTATATCTCCTTTTATTTCCAAGATGATTTAAGGTCAACTGTTCTGTTAAAGACTATCTTGTCCTCTGTGCTTGTGATGTCTACACAGAAGTAGCCCTGACGCATAAACTGGAAGGTGTCACCGGGCTTAAGGTCTTTGATTTCACCTTCTAATTTGCAACCCTCTAAAATGGTGAGGGAGTCGGGATTAAGATTGTTTTTGAATGACCCTTCGGACTCGTCAGAAGGGTTTGAAACCTTGAACAGACGGTCGTAAAGTCTTGCCTCGAAGTCGGTACAGTGGTTAGCGTTTACCCAGTGTAAAGTACCCTTGACTTTTCTGCCGTCAGGGGAGTTACCGCCCTTGCTTTCGGGGTCGTAGGTGCAGTGTACTGCAGTGACTTCGCCCTTTTCGTCGGTGTCATAGCCTACACACTTAACGAAGTAGGCACCTCTGAAGCGGACCTCATTGCCGGGGAAGAGACGGAAATATTTCTTAGGGGGCTCTATCATAAAGTCCTCTTTTTCCACGTAGAGTTCCTTAGAGAAGTAAATCTTTCTTGTGCCCATTTCAGGCTTGTCCTGGTTGATGGGAAGCTCGATTTCCTCGCTCTGTCCTTCGGGGTAGTTGTCGATAATTACCTTAAGGGGACGGAGAACAGCCATAGCACGGGGTGCATTCTGGTTAAGATTATCTCTTACGCAGGCCTCGAGGAGTCCGTAGTCAACTACGCTGTAAGCCTTTGAAACACCTACGCGGCTGATGAAATCTCTGATAGCCTCGGCGGGATAGCCGCGTCTTCTCATACCGCTGATAGTAACCATACGGGGATCATTCCAGCCGTCTACGATGCCTTCATTAACGAGTGCAAGACATTTTCTCTTGCTTGTAAGGCAGTAGTTGAGATTGAGTCGGGCGAACTCGATCTGCCTGGAGGGAGTTTCGAAGCCGAGCTCCTTAAGGAACCAGTCGTAAAGAGGTCTGTGGTTTTCGAACTCGAGAGAGCAGAGGGAGTGGGTAACACCTTCTCTTGTATCAGAGATGGGATGTGCGAAGTCGTACATGGGATAAACGCACCATTTGTCACCTGTCTGATGATGGCTGATATGAGCGATACGGTAGATAACCGGGTCACGCATATTGATGTTGGGTGACGCCATATCTATCTTCGCACGGAGAACTCTCGCACCGTCGGGGAATTCGCCGTCGGTCATTCTCTTAAAGAGGTCGAGGTTTTCTTCTACGCTTCTTTCTCTGTAGGGACTGTTTTTACCGGGCTCTGTGAGAGTACCTCTGTATTCTCTGATTTCATCTGCAGTAAGGTCACATACGTAAGCCTTACCCATTTCGATGAGCTTTACGGCACATTCGTAAATGAAATCGAAGTAGCTTGAAGCGTAAAGCACCTTGTCCCATTTGTAGCCGAGCCACTGAATGTCTTCCTTAATGGCATCTACATACTCAACATCTTCCTTTGAAGGGTTGGTATCGTCGAGGCGGAGATTACAGGTGCCGCCGTACTTTTCAGCGGTGCTGAAATCTATCTGTATAGCCTTGGCGTGACCGATGTGAAGATAGCCGTTAGGCTCGGGCGGAAAACGGGTCTGTACGTGGGTATAGACACCTTTTTCCAGGTCTTCGTCAATGAAATCGTGAATAAAATTGGAAACTTTGATTTCTTCTTCCATAACTGTATCCTTTCTTTCAAAGCATTATGCTTTAGCGATTGCTTTGGTAAGTCTTTCTGTAACTGTTTCCTGACCTAAAAGAGCCATAATGGAGTGAAGGTCGGGAGTATTTTTTCTGCCTGTAACAGCGAGTCTGATAACGGTGGAAACATCACCTACGTGACCCTTGAAGGCATCGGGGTTTTTCTTGTATTCCTTGACGTTGGGGGTAAAGCCGAGGGGCTCGCAGAGCTCTTTGATTTTACCGAACCAGGTGTCCTTGTCGTCCTCAGCGTTAAACACCTTAAGATAAGCCTCAAGAACAGCCTTGGCATCGTCAGCACTGATATTTTCGGGAAGGTCGAAGGCACCGTCGAAGTATTCAGGGAAGAAATAGCTTACATAGTCCTTAACCTCGCTCCAGCAGGCGATGTCCTTTCTGGGCTTCGGTGTTTCACGGTCAATGTTAAGGATAGCCTTACCGAAGTTTGCATCACGGGAGAGAACAGAAGCGAAGTCACTGTCATATTTCTCTGCCCAGGTGAGAGTGTAATTATATACTGTTTCGGCAGACATAAGAGAGATAACATTCTTACTTACGTCATTAAGCTTTACCATATCGAAGAGAGCGCCTGAAACACTCATCTTTTTCAGGTTGAAGGGGAAGGCAGAGATGTCTGCATCCTTGTTTGTTTTGCGCCAGTCCTCGAAGTTTGAGTTGGCGAGGGTCATAATGTATTCGTTTACGCTTTCCTTCGGATAGCCCTCCTGCTGATAGAAGGTAACGGCTGCTTCGGGGTCCTTTCTCTTTGATAGCTTTCTCTTGCCGCCGTTTTCTTCCTTCATAATGGGAGCAACGTGGGCAAATTTGGGAACTCTGTAGCCACAGAGCTTGAAAAGCTGGATGTGAAGAGGAACGGAGGAAATCCATTCGTCACCGCGGATAACGTGAGTGGTTCTCATAAAGTGGTCGTCCACGGCATGTGCAAAGTGGTATGTAGGAATACCGTCGGTTTTAAGCAGTACCACATCCTGAATATTTTCGGGCATTTCGATTTTACCTTTAATCATATCCTCGAAGGTGATTCTTTTTTCTGTGCTTCCGGGGGAGCGGAGGCGGAGAGTGTAGGTCTTGCCGCTTTCGATGAGAGCCTTCTGTTCGTCGAAAGATAAGTCACGGCATTTGGCCCATTTTCCGTAGTAGCCCTTGTTGTCGCACTTTTCTTCATCCTGCTTTTCTCTTAATGCTGAAAGCTCCTCTTCTGAGCAGAAGCAGGGATAAGCGTAGCCGTCCTGAACTAATTTTTTAGCTACTGTGTGATAGATTTCTTTTCTGTGGCTCTGGTAGTAGGGACCGTACTTGCCTTTTTCTTTGTTTTCGCCGATAACACCTTCGTCAGCGATAACATCAAAGGCCTCGAGGCCGCCGAGCATAACCTCGACAGCACCCTCGATTTTTCTTTTCTGGTCAGTATCCTCTACTCTTACGAAGAAGATACCGTCATCGGTGGTTTTAGCGGTTTTATATGCGATTGTACCGGTGAAAAGATTACCGAAATGAAGGAAGCCTGTGGGGGAGGGAGCAAGGCGGGTAACCTTAGTGCCTTCCTTAAGCTGTCTTTCGGGAAATCTCTCTTCTAACGCATCGGGAGTATCCTTTATATCGGGAAAAAGTAATTCTGCAAGCTTAAAATTATCAGTCAAATAAAGCCCTCCAATCAAATGGGTATATTTCAATATATTATCTCAAATTTCAGAGAAAATATCAAGGGTTTTAGGGATAAAAGTTTTATAAAAACAAAAAAAGCAACACCCCTGCTTTAAAGCAAGGGTGTTATAAGGTTTAAGCTAAAATTATGCTTCCTCTTCTTCGCCTTTGAATGTTTTGATGAAGAAAGTAATTAAACCATCAAAAATTCTTGTGAAAGCAAGATAAAGCTGCTGCATGAAATCCCAATCCATAGCTTGTCTCCTTTCGTTTCTCTTTCTTTAAATAAATTATGCTTCTGTTGTGGGTTCGTTGAAATCGGGGTAATCTTTGGGAGGCCATTCGCCCTCACCTGTGAAGAGATACATAAGCCACTGGAATGTTCTATCCATAAATGCAAGGAAGTCATTCCAAACCTGCTCAAGCTTGTCAAAATTCATGGTGCTTCTCCTTTCAACATATTTCATTATAACCATAGGGCATAGCCCCATTTAAAGTTCATAAGTATTGTACTACTATATGATGTCATTGTCAACATTTTTTTGTCAAAAATTAATTTTTCGTGAATTTGCACATAATTTACAGCGGCATTTTAACGCGGACGTATTTTGTTTGCCATAAAAGACAAATATTTGATTATTTTGCTATGTAATACCCAAGGTATAGTTAGGTATTATGCACAAGCAAAAGAGTTGCTGTAACAAAAACAGGACATATTCTTTTGTTTAATTTATATATTGTATGATAAAAAATAAAAGTGTATAATATAATTGAAGAAAACATAAGGAGTTGATTATATGAAAAAGATAATCACCATCAGCCGTCAGTTCGGCTCAGGAGGAAGAACCATCGGTAAGGCCTTGGCTGAAAAATTAGGCTATAAATGTTATGATATGGAGCTCGTCAATATGGTAGCCGAGGAAACAGGCTTCGACCCCTCCTTCATCGCCGACGTGGGCGAATATGCGCCCGGTAAAAGCATCCTTTCTTATGCCTTTACCTCCGCTTTTCCTCACGGTGCACCCAGACATATGAACGCCTCCGACTATCTTTGGAGTACTCAGTGTAAACTGATTAACGAAATCGCCGACAAGGGTAACTGCGTAATCGTGGGACGCTGCGCTGACTATATCCTTAAGGACAGAGAGGACTGCCTCAATGTTTTCATCTATGCCAACGATAAATTCAGGGCTCACAGAATAGTGGAGCTTTACGGTGAAAGAGAGGCTTCTCCCGAAAAGAGAATAGAGGATAAGGATGCACGCAGAAAGGTAAATTATAAGTATTTCACAGGCAGAAACTGGGGTGAAATGAGCAACTATCACATCTGCCTTGACAGCAGTGTAATCGGCCACGATGAGTGTGTGGAGATTATTGCAGATATAGCGAAGAAGTAATTCGGAATGCGGAATTCGGAATGCGAAATCGCGAGGCAGATTTCGGACGGGAATAAGTGATAGTCCGCCACTTTTACGTATTTGAATATTGCAGGGTGGCTATAAATCCTGATATAACAAAAAGGCGGAGATTACTCTCTGCCTTTTCTGTTAGAAATATTTTTTTGTTAGTTTGACGACAACCGGAGTGGCTGTGGTTATAATAACACGAAAAAACTGAAACGGTTCAAAATCCTACAAAAAGTAGGGAAAAACTATTTCTTGAAAAAAATCCCTCCGAATTTCTTCGGAGGGATAATTCATTTCTGAACGAAAATTATTCAGCGTCGGGAGCGTAGAGATCCTTGAGCTTGAGAAGGTGTGCATATCTGTCGAGAGCAACCTTTTCGCTCTTCTGGAAGAGTGCTTCAGCTCTGTCGGGGAATTCACGCATAAGTCTGGTGTAACGGGCTTCATTTTTGATGAATGCCTGATACTCTGCGTTGGGTTCCTTAGAGTCGAGAGTGAAGGGGTTCTTGCCTTCTGCCTTGAGAGCAGGATTGAAGCGGAAGAGATTCCAGTAGCCGCATTCTACAGCCTTCTTCATTTCTGCCTGGCAGTTAACCATACCGCCCTTGATTGAGTGCATTTCACAGGGTGAGTAACCGATAATGATTGAGGGACCCTTATATGCTTCAGCTTCCTGGATAGCCTTGAGTGTCTGGTTCATGTTAGCGCCCATAGCGATCTGTGCTACATAAACATAACCGTAGCTCATAGCGATTTCAGCGAGGCTCTTCTTGTTGATTTCCTTACCGGCAGCTGCGAACTGTGCAACCTGACCGATGTTGGAAGCCTTTGAAGCCTGACCGCCGGTGTTGGAGTAAACCTCTGTGTCGAATACGAAGATGTTTACGTCTTCGCCTGAAGCGATAACGTGGTCAAGACCGCCGTAACCGATATCGTAAGCCCAACCGTCACCACCGAAGATCCATACGGATTTCTTGGAAAGGTATTCGCTGTTTTCGAGAACATCCTTGCAAAGGTCACAGGTAGCGCCTGCTTCCTTGATAGCGGCAACAAGAGCATCAGCAGCTGCTGTATTCTTTTCGCCGTCGTCGATAGTAGCAAGATATGCTTCTGCTGCAGCCTTAACTTCTGCCTTGCATTCGTCGGAAGCTACCATACCCTTGACATCATTGATAAGTCTGTCACGAAGAGCCTTCTGGCCGTAGTACATACCGAGACCGTGCTCAGCGTTGTCTTCGAAGAGGGAGTTAGCCCAAGCGGGACCGTGGCCCTTTTCGTTAACTGTGTAGGGAGATGTTGCTGCGGGACCGCCCCAGATTGAGGAACAGCCTGTAGCGTTGGAGATATACATTCTGTCACCGAAGAGCTGTGTTACGAGACGTGCATAAGCGGTTTCTGCACAACCTGCGCAGGAGCCGGAGAACTCGAGGAGAGGCTTCTTATACTGGCTGGAAACAACGTTGATAGTAGCAGTTGTTTCAGGCTTTTCAGTAACGTTAGCTACACAGTAATCGAATACTTCCTGCTGTGCCATCTGTGATTCACGGGCAACCATCTTGAGTGAGTTTGTCTTACAAACACCGATACATACGCCGCAACCCATACAGTCCATGGGAGAAACAGCGAGGGTGTAGGTGTAGTTTGTTTTGATGATGGGCTTTTCAGCCTTCTTGAGAGCTGCGGGAGCTGCTGCTACTTCTTCTTCACTCATAGCGAAGGGACGGATAGTAGCGTGGGGACATACATAAGCACACTGGTTACACTTAGCACAGGTAGCTGCATCCCATTCGGGAACGAGAACAGCAACGCCTCTCTTTTCGTAAGCGGAAGCGCCGTGCTCGAAGGTACCGTCAGCGTGATCTGCGAAAGCAGAAACGGGAAGTGAGTAACCGCCCATAACTGAGATGGGTTTAAGAATACCGTCAACCATCTTAACGAGCTTTTCTTTGCCTTCGCTCTTAGCGGCTGCTGCATCATCTGTAGCATCTGCCCATGCTGCGGGTACGTCTACCTTATGGAATGCTGTAGCACCTGCATCGATAGCGTTGTGGTTAGCGTCAACAATATCCTGACCCTTCTTTGAGTAGGACTTTGTAGCGGCATCCTTCATATACTGGATAGCTTCTGCAGAGGGCATAACATTTGCAAGAGCAAAGAATGCGGACTGAAGAACTGTGTTTGTTCTCTTGCCCATACCAACCTTCTGAGCGAGGTCGATAGCGTTAACTGTGTAGAGCTGAACATTGTTCTTTGCGATATATCTCTTTGCATCAGCAGGCATATGAGCGTCGAGCTCTTCGTCAGACCACTGGCAGTTGATGAGGTAAACACCGCCGGGCTTAACATCGTTAACCATCTTGAAGCCTTTTTCTACATAGGAGGGGTTGTGACATGCTACGAAGTCAGCCTTGTTGATATAGTAGGGGCTCTTGATGGGCTTGTCGCCGAAACGAAGGTGAGAAATGGTGATACCACCTGTCTTCTTTGAGTCGTACTGGAAGTAAGCCTGTACATACTTGTCAGTGTGGTCACCGATGATTTTGATGGAGTTTTTGTTAGCACCAACTGTACCGTCGCCGCCAAGACCCCAGAACTTACATTCGATAGTG
>JAZNMU010000012.1:0-8291 GCA_045579865.1 Acutalibacteraceae bacterium | reverse complement strand
AACCTTTCAGGCTCAAAGATGGGTATGCACCTTGACTCAAACAAGGTTGTAGGCGTGGACGCTTCAACAGGCTCACTCGGTCACGGTCCCTCAATCGCAGCAGGTACTGCTCTTGCAGCAAGACTTATGGGTAAGGATTACCTTACATACGTTGTTACCGGTGACGGTGAATTAGGTGAAGGCTCATGCTGGGAAGGCTTTATGACAATGAACCACTACGAGCTTTCAAACTGTATCGTATTCATCGACAGAAACCACAATATGATTGACGGTAACACTGAAGATATCAAGAAGCTCGAGCCGCTTGCTGACAAGATGACAGCTTTCGGCTTCAACACAATCGTTGTTGACGGTAACAATATCGGTGAGCTTTGCGATGCTATCGATGTAGCTATCGAGCGTTCAAAGGAAAAGTGTGCTCCTACCTGTATTCTTATGGATACAAAGAAGGGTGCAGGTATCAAATCAATCGAAGGCGACTACACATGGCACTACGGTGCAATTGACGATGCCAAATTTGAACAGTTCAACAAAGAACTTGAAGAAGATTACAAGGCACGTTGCGCTCGCGCAGAAAAGGAGGGCAAATAATTATGGCAGGCGGATTTGTTTATACAGCAGTTGACCAGACTGAAATTTCCACAGCTGAAATTTACGGTAAGGCTCTTGCTGACATCATTTTAAAGGACCCCAAGGTTGTTGCTATCACAGCTGACCTTGCAAAATCAACAAAGCTCGGTGACGTTCTTAAGGTTTGCCCCGAAAGAGTTATCAACGTAGGTATTGCAGAGCAGGATATGTTCGGTGTTGCCGCAGGTATGGCAAGAGCAGGCATGATTCCCTTCCTTTCAGGCTTCTCCGCTTTCACATCAATGCGTGCTTGTGACCAGCTTCACACAGACATCTGCTATCAGAATGTCAACGCTAAGATTATTGCTACTCATTCAGGCACATCCTTCGGTCAGGCAGGCTCAACTCACCATGCTATCACTGACCTTGCTATCACCAGAGCAATGCCCAACCTTACAGTTATCGTTCCCGCTGACGGCTTTGAAACAGCAAACGCTGTTAACGCAGCTTATGATAATTTCGGTCCCTACTACATCCGTATCAACCGCGGTTTTGACCGTGTTCTTTACGAAAATCAGGACTACGGCTTTGAGGTTGGTAAGGCAGTAGAGGTTCACGAGGGTACAGATATCACAGTTATCGCTTGCGGTTCCTGCGTATTCCAGGCCCGTGAGGCTGCTAAGTTCCTTAAGAATTCAGACGGACTTTCAGTTCGCGTTCTTAATATGCACACAATAAGCCCCATCGACGAAGAGGCTATTCAGAAGGCAATTTCTGACACAAGAAGAATCATTACTGTTGAAGACCATCTCGTAACAGGCGGCCTCGGCTCAGCTGTTGCAGAGGTTATGGCTAAGTACGGTAAGGGTTGTGCATTCAAGATGCTCGGCCACAAGAGCTTTGCTATGATCGGTCTTCAGGAAGACATCATGTCAGATGCAGGCATCGATAGTAACGGTATCATCGCTGCAATTCGTGAAACAATGAATGCAGACTTCGAAGAAGACGATAACTGGGACGACGAATTCTAATTAATACAAGGAGGCAAAGACTATGGCTCATACAAAAGAAGCCTTATATTCAAACAAAATTTTCCTTAATGCAGCTTTGCCGCTTGTAAAGGTTATTGCTAACGATATTCCTTCTCTTAAGAAAAAGTTCGAAAACGTGGAAGCAGTTATCCAGGTAAGCTGTCTTGACCCGGAATGTGAAGACGGCAAGCAGGGTATGCACTTCATCGTAAACAAGGGTGAATGGCTCGTTCACACCTGTCTTACAGAAAATCCCGACATCGAACTTTGCTTCAAGAGCATGGAAGCACTCAACGACTTTTTCAAAGGCAACATTACTCCGGCAGGTATTCCGAAAATCAAAGGTCTCAAAAAAGCACCTGTACTCGTTTCATTCGTAATGGTACTTCTGAAAATGGCTGACCTTTTAGGTGCCACAGAGCCGCCGAAGGACGAAGATACCAAAGAGCTTCTCGTAAAGTGCTATTTCTATCTTCTTTCCAGCGGTATCAGCCAGCTTAACAAAATGGGACACACAGAAATCAGAGATTGGACATCAAAGAGCCCTGACCGTGTTTATGCTTTTGCTGTTGACGGTTATCATCAGGTTTCTGCTTACCTTCGCATCAAGGCAGGTAAGTCCCGTGCCGGCAGAGGCGAATACAAAAGAGCAATGCCTTTCTTTACTCTTCGCTTCAATAATCTTGACAGCGCTTTAGGTACTCTTCTTGGAACAGACGATATGCTTGAAGCTACCAAGGCAGGCAGACTTATTATGGACGGCGGTCCCGAATTCGGTGCACAGATCGGCGGATTCATGCTCGAAATCGGCGCACTTGCTAAATAATTTTTTACAATATCAGTACACACGATTTCCCGTCGTGTGTACTGTTTTTTTGTTTATATCCGTATTTATCATCCTATATAAAGCAACGGACAGACTGTACAAGCCTGTCCGTTTAATGTTATGTTGTAATTAATAGTGGGCTACTCCGCAGGAGCATACAGGCTGACTGCCAAAGAGCTTAAAGAAGAAACGAAGTATTTTCCATATAAAGCCCATAAAACCTGATTTATGGCAGATATGCGAGCATACTTTTAAGGCTTCACCGCAGACGTCACAGGAATTATTGCCGTCATTATCTGTGTGCCCTTTAATGTCCGTTTCTTTACCGTCTGCGATTTTCTCACCGCAGTCAAGACAGTAGGTGTCACCTGTATAGCCCTTTTCGGTGCAGGTGCTGTCCTTAATGTTTCTCACTTCTGTTTCACCGATGTGGTTATCGGGATTGATTTCGATTTCTTCGGTGTAAGAATCATTACAGGAACAGGTGTAAGTCAATTCACCTTTGTCTTTACAGGAGGCTGCTTTAGTTTCTGCCGATTCGTAGGAATGAGTGTGATAGTCAGCATCAAGTTCTTCGCTTTCACCCTCTTTATCGTAAGTAATTTCGATATCACCTATAGCGTCTTTAATTTCCTCAGTAGCGATTACTTCTTCGTCTTTGGTTAAGGTAACTGTACCGTCGGAGATACCTGTAACGAGGAGACCTGTTTCCGTCTGTTTTGCGGTGATTTCAGTTGTGCTAGATACTCCTGATAAAGCCATGTCTATTAAAGCACCTTTTACATCTGTTTCGGTAAAAGTTAATTCAATTCCCTCGTCTGCATTTGTGTTTATCATTAATGAATTGCAGCAATCGTCAACTGTCATAACTATATTAGATTTATCGGGAATGACAACTTCTATTTCACTTTTATTTCCGGAAAAAACAACTTCAGTTTCATCAAAGCTAAAATTATTTAATTCTATTGTTTTTTTATTTTCAACCCAGTACAAAGCATCTTTTTCATCGTCAATTTTTCCTTCTGTAGACTGTGAAGGCTTCATAACCTTAACCAATGAATTTTCAGAATATGTATTAATATTTACTCTTTCATCTGAAATATACAGCATATTATGTTCTTTATCAAGCTCATCAAATTTATCAATAGCATCTTCCGGAGTTAATTGAGCATTATATTCAGCAACCATAGACGGAAGAATACCATCTACAAAATAGCCTATACAACCGGCTCTGCCTTGCGAAGCAAGTTCACTTAAACTCTTTTCATTATCTCCGTTAGTCCATGAATATCCGTTATAAGCCCAACAACCGGTAAATTCTCCTTTTTCGTCTATTTCAAAATAAATAGTTTGAATTTCATCTTTATTTGAATCATCTATTAAAATTCCGTTTCTACCTATTAAACCAACAGCTAAAACAGCATGACCATTTCCTTGCGACCAAGAATTTGTTGTTTCATTATAAACAAATTCTCTCATATTAAGTATAACAGGATTTCCGCCTTCATTTACATAACGCTCTACCGCATTATAGATGGTTTCACAATCTGAAACTGCACCCGAAGTTTTAAAATTAGCTTGATTTGAGAATTGTGTCACATATCCATATTTTATGAAATCTCTTGCAGTCATCCCCATTCTTTTTATATTGCTGTATGGTTGAATATCACTAATAGTATCACATAAAGAATAGTCGTTCAATACATAATCATTCTCTTTGGGTAATCCTTCAAGTATACTAGCTGTTGTTGAAGCCATACCATAACAAAGCCCGTGAGCAGATTCATCTTTTTCATATTTGTTGTAGACCAACCTTCCTTTTGTATAACCATAAACATCCTGATAGATGTCTTTTGATATTATATCTGCCGGATTTCTAAAAGAGTATCTATCCTCATTAAAATTATATCCGTCCGGGAACTGTTTACTTGATGACCAATGGTCATCCCAGCAATTATAATGAATAGTAGCATTAAGTAAAGGATCATTTGAAGATTTGTTTATTTTTATTTTTTTCCACTGCTCTTCTGTGCCGGCATAATATATGTCTTTTAAACTGCTACACATATAAAAAGCACCGGAACCAATTTCTTCAACACTCGTCGGGATGGTTACACTTTTGAGTTTAGAACATCTTGTAAAAGTAGACGAAGAGATTTTTTTCATTTTGTTACCTATAACTGCTGTTTCTAAATTATAACATTCTTCAAAATCCTGTCCATCCATAGAGCAATTACTGTTTGGCAGTTTCACAGTTTTTAATTTGTTACACTCGCCAAAAGAACTTCCCCCTAAGCTTAGCACACTATCAGGAATAATCAATTCTCCCGCAATAGAAGAACCATCAAAAGCACACGATTCTATAGCAGTTATATTCTCGGGTATAGTTATATTCCCAAGGTTCTTATTGTCTCTAAAAGCCGAACATCCGATGGTTGTTACTGTGGAAAGAAAATCAAAGTCAGCTCTTCCGTCAGGATACATTACAATAGTTTTAAGATCTTTACTATATACTACACCGTCAACCGAAGTATATTCCTCATTGTTAATATATAAATTTTTTAATGACGTGCAATTATTCACAAGGTTATAGATATCAAAATCTATTACAGTTTCCGGTACATATAATGACTCTATTCCGCTACTGCTAAATGCATTTATTCCTATACCAATCACACTACTTGGAATAGATATCGTTTTTAATTTTTTACATTTTCCAAAAGCATTATCGCCTATACTCTGCAAGCCTTCAGGAAGATAAATGCTTTCAATAGATGTTCCCAAAAATGCCCCTCTACCTATCTTTTTTATTGTATTTGGCAGTGTAACAGATTCTATATTACCAAAATAGCTATAAAATACATAATCTCCTATACTGGTTATATTACCGGATATTTCTACTTCTTTTATATAATCTTTATATGATTCCCACTTATGATACATATCAGGGTTTCCTATATTTTCCATCTCTCTCGAACCGACAATTGATAAAATACCTGTTTCTGTATCCAAACTCCAAGTAATATTATTGCCTTCTGCACCGCAGTTTCCCGTATGCACTTTTGCACTTACAGCAAAAGTAAGACACGATAATAATACCACTGTTATTATTGATAATAATAAGAATTTCTTGCTTTTTTTCATAAAACAACCTCCAAAATTTTATTTTATCAAAATAATTATAGACCTATTACATTTATTTGTCAACGAATATTTCCTTATAAAAACACAGCGGACACGGCAACGCCGTGTCCCTACTGCATTATTAAACCTTACGGGGCGGGCAGAAGCTGTCTCCTACCGATTATTCCCCCGCAATTCCGAATTTCGCATTCCGAATTCCGAATTATTTAAGTATTTCCTTATACATCTTAATGTACTCATTAGCGCTCTTGCCCCAGCTGTAGTCGCATTCCATAGCTCTGACTACGAGGCTGTCCCAGTACTCTTTGTTATCGTAAGCACCGAGGCTTCTTCTGATTGCACCGAGCATATCGTGGGCGTTGTAGGTCTTGAAGGTAAATCCGTTACCCTGACCGTCACCGCTGTCGGTGATGGAGTCACGCAGACCGCCTGTCTCTCTTACGATGGGAACTGTACCGTAGCGGAGAGCCACCATCTGTGAAAGACCGCAGGGCTCACTCTTCGAGGGCATAAGGAAGATATCCGCACCGGCATAGATTTTTCTTGCCAGAGCAGGAATGAATCCGATTTCGATGCCCACCTTGTCGGGATATTTGGCAGCCATTTCCTTAAAGAAGTTTTCATACTGCCAGTCACCTGAGCCGAGAAGAGCTATCTGCACATCAGTGGTGTAAAGAAGCTCGTCTAAAATACCCTTGATGAGGTCGAGACCCTTATGGGAAACGAGACGGGTAACGAGACCGATAATGGGCACATCTGCCTTCTGAGGAAGACCGAGAGCCGCCTGAAGGTCCTTTTTGTTTTCAGCCTTGCCCTTCTTAACTGTCTTGACATCGTAATTCTTAATGATGTTTTTGTCAGTTTCGGGGTTGTAGTTGTCCACATCGATACCGTTGAGAATACCCTGTAATTTCCACTGACGGTCACGGAGAATGGTGTCGAGACCGTGGCTGTACCAGGGGTCAAGGATTTCATTTGCATAGGATGGAGAAACGGTGGTAACCTTATTGGCGCACTCGATGGCACCCTTCATAAAGTTAACGTCGCCGTCGTATTCTACGATGGAGGTATCATCGGGATTGAGACCGATAACATCATTCACAAGCTCAAGACCGTAGGTACCCTGATACTGAATGTTGTGAATGGTGAAAACAGTCTTGATGCCCTGATACCAGGGGTCCTTACTGTAGAAGGTGGAGTAGAATACGGGTGTAAGAGCTGACTGCCAGTCATTACAGTGAATGATGTCAGGCTTGAAGTCAACTACGGGCAGAATTTCAAGGACGGCACGGGCAAAGAAGGTAAATCTTTCCGCATCGTCATAGTGACCGTAGATAGTGTCACGCTTGAAATAGTACTGATTGTCGATAAGATAGTAGATAACACCTTCGTGCTTTGCCTGAAAAATACCGCAGTACTGTCTTCTCCATGCTACGGGAACAGAGATATTAGTAACGAAGGTCATCTTATCTTTGAGTTCCTGTTTGATGGTGTCATAAAGAGGCATTACCACACGGCAGCCGATGAGTCGCTTACGGAGTGCCTGAGGGAGTGAGCCTGCCACATCGCCCAGGCCGCCACTGGCCATAAAGGGAAGGGCTTCACTTGCTACATATAAAACTTTCATTTTTTTATAATTTCCTTTCGGGTATTTTGCTTTGTATCCTTTTTATACAGTAGTATCTTTACCGATATAGAGAGGATATGTCTCTGCGCCGCTGAGTTCACGATTAGGCTTGATAACTACGTTTTTATCAAGGATAGCACAATTGATTACTGCACCTGCACCGATGAAGCAGTCCTGCATAATGATGGAATTTTTAACCACAGCACCCTCTGCTATCTGAACACCGCGTGAAAGCACGGAGTTTTCTACTGTACCCTTGATGATACAGCCGTCTGCCACAAGAGAAGTAGAAGCCTTGGAGCATACACCGTAAATGGCAGGCATATCGTCACGTACCTTGGTATAAACGGGATTTTCTTTTGTAAAGAGATCTTTGAATTCACCGGAAAGAAGCTGCATACTGATGTCGTAGTAGCTCTGAAGTGAATCGATTGTCTTGGCGTAGGTGTCTACCTTATAGCCTTTGATTTTAAGGTTGTCAACATTCTTTGCTATGGCTTCCTTTTCGAAGCTTTCACGGATAGAGCCTGAGCCTGCGGCAGCACTGATAATTCTCTGAAGAAGAACACGGCTCATTACGATGATGTTAAGAGCGTAATCACAAGCCTCGTCACCGTGCTGATCAACGGTAACCTTTTTGATATCATCACCTTCGATGTCGAAGGTCATAATGTTCTTAAGTTTGGGAGCGATACCTCTTTTGTAAGCTATGGTGATGTCTGCTCCGCTGTCCTGATGGAAGTCGAGAAGGTCAGCGTAGTTGATGTTGCATACTGCGTTACAGTCAGCTAAAACCACATAGTCCTTGCCTGACTTTGAGATATATCCCATCATACCCTGTAATGCTTCCAGACGGCTTTCATAAACACCGCTGTCAGAAAGATTAAAGGGAGGAAGAATAGTCATACCGTCTCTTTTTCTGGAAAGGTCCCATGCCTGACCTGAGCCGAGATGGTCCATAAGAGACTGATAGTTAGCCTTAGTGCTGATGCCTACCTTGGTGATACCGCTGTTTACCATACCTGAAAGCACGAAGTCGATAAGTCTGTATCTGCCTGCAAAGGGAACGGAGCCCATTGTACGCACGGTGGTA
>JAZNMU010000011.1:0-2688 GCA_045579865.1 Acutalibacteraceae bacterium | reverse complement strand
CTATCAGTTTTATTTAATTAATTATATCACATAGAATGTGTAAAAACAACATCGGGCAGATAATACCCGCTCCTACCGATTATGAAAATGGTTGCGGTAGAAAACCTCTCCGTCTTTGCACAGCAAAGCCACCTCCCCTTTCAGGGGAGGTTTTTTAACGCTTACCTAAAGGTTTAGTTTGGCTCTCCTGAAAGGAGAGCTGTCACGAAGTGGCTGAGAGGTAAAAAAAGAAGTCGGACTGCGTACAGTCCGACAGGGCATATTTATAAATAAGAAATTCAAAAACCTCTCAAATAAATTATGCTTCCTCTTCTTCCTTCATCTTTGCAAAACATTCGCTGCAGTAAACCTCTCTGCCTTCTGTAGGCTTGAAGGGAACCTTAGCTTCGCCGCCGCAGCTTGCGCAAGTAGCAATGAACATTTCTCTGGCAGGTCTTGCTGCGTTCTTACGGGCAATACGGCATTCCTTGCAGCGCTGGGGTTCGTTCTGGAAGCCCTTTTCTGCATAAAATTCCTGTTCGCCTGCAGTGAAGATGAAGTCAGCACCACATTCTTTGCATTTGAGTGTTTTGTCTTCGTACATGATTTTTTACCTCGCTTGAATTTGAAATCGCCCCTATCGGATTTGCACCGAAGATTTTCTCCTTATGAGTCAGGGCATATAATCAGACCTCGTTCTGAAGTCTTTTTTTCAGTTTCTTTCTCGCTCTCTGCAGAGCACTGTCCACGGATTTGACGGTAGTATCGGTCTTTTTCGCTATATCACAGTAGGATGAGCCGCCGAGATAAAGCATAAAGATTTCTCTTTCTCTGTCGGAAAGCTCACTGTTTATAACCGAGGTGATATATTCTGCGTTCTCATCGGAAAGAAGACTTTCCTCAGGTGTAAGCTCCAAAGCACCGCGGTTACGCTGACTGTCCAGAGAAACCAGCATATCCTCGGGGATGTGCCTTTTGGTATTGGTGGCACGGAGAACACTGATGATGCGGTTTCTGATACAGCGTGAAGCGTAAGTATTAAAGGCGGCCTCTCCGTCCTTTTCGTAGGAATAAACGGCACCTAAAAATCCGAGCATACCCTCCTGGACAAGATCGGAAACCTCCTCGTTATCTGATGAAAATGATGAAGCAATATATTTCGCCACATTCATATATCTTTCCGTCAGCACGGCGAGAGCTTCGTCATCCTTTTCCACAGCGAGAAAGGTAAGCTGTTCATCATTTAACTGAAAATAGTTCTCCATTTATAGACTTATCCAATCTTAATACTTATGAATATCATATAGCAAAACATTTCTAAAGTCAAGTGAATTTTTATACAAAATGCACAACTGTTTTTTGTTGCTTTACCACAAGAAATTATAAATCAGAAAAAAAGAAATCCGCCCTGAATAACAGAGCGGATTATATATTAGCCTTTAGTGGCGAGAATAGCATCAATTAGCATCTGCTGTGCTTCCTTTGCCTCAGGTGTGGGGAAGAGCGGGTAAGGATGGTCGAGACCTTCCTTAATCATAAAGGTGTGCTCGATACCCTGCTCGGTGAGAATTTCAGAGAACTTCACGATGTCGGGACAGAGCATATCACGTGTGCCTGTAAAGAGACTTATGTAACCTAAATCCTCGAAGGTGCCGTAAATGGGACTTACCATCGGATCCTTTCGGTCAAGGTCACCTGCCCATTTTTTACCGATATCTATGGTACCGTATAATCCGAGCATAGGATCTACAGGCTCGATTTCCATAATCTCTTCGTTTTCCATAGTTACGTCCATCCAGGGAACATAAAGGAAAAGCTGTTCGGGTTCGAGAATATCCATATCAAGATCTCTTATCTTCTGTGCCAGAACGAGGCTCATACCGCCACCCGAGGAGTCACCGGCAAAGATGATATGCTTTACTCCCTCTCTTGACGCGATGTCGAGATAAAATTCCATCATAACCTCATAAGACTGCTCACAGGTATAGTGGGGAAGCTTCGGATAAATAGGCATTACCACGGGACACTGAGCATTCTGTGAAACATTATTAATCAGCTTCCAGTGATATTTGAGAGGGTTATTCAGATAACCGCCGCCGGGGATATAAATGAGAAGAGTATCGGTAAAGGTTTCCATATTGAAATAGTAAACCTGCATATTGTGCTCGTACTGATAATAATAAGGTATATCCATTGAAACACCTGAGGGCTTTTCGTGAGGCTCAAGGTTAGTCTTTTCACGAAGCTCAATGTTTTCGATATAGCCTTCGCCCTCCTCGTAGATAGAGTCACGGTCGATAAGCACCATCCATACCTCGGCCAAAGTAGCCATAACGGAACGCTCATATTTTAAATGTGAAATACCGTAGAGAGCCACGAAAAGCACAGCCGCTACGATAACAGTGCTTGACATAAGCTTAAGTATTTTCTTCTTTTGATTCATTATAATGTCCTCCTATATAAATTCCATAAATTCTCTCCAGTATTGTAATTATAATTAGATATTATGAACAAAGTGCTAATACACAGTAAATAAACAACAAATAAACCGTTTCTGTCTATTATTAGTAGACAGGTGTCGATTTTGTTGCAAGGTAGTACTGACGGAAACGCAGGGGGGGCGAAGCACGGCATTTATGCCGTAGCCCGCGTGCCCCTTAGGGGCGTGCGGGACGCCGTATACGGCGGCTTCGCCCCCTGCCCCACTGT
>JAZNMU010000010.1:0-3443 GCA_045579865.1 Acutalibacteraceae bacterium | reverse complement strand
CGCTGCTTCCGTGACGAGGACCTTCGTGCAGACCGTCAGCCCGAATTTACACAGATTGACGTGGAAATGAGCTTCATCGATATGGAAGATATCCTCGGTCTCATCGAGGGCTTTATGAAGAAGGTATTCAAGGAAGCAATCGGTGTGGACATTGAAACACCTCTTCCCCGTCTTACCTATAAAGAGGCTATGGAGCGTTACGGCTCCGATAAGCCCGATACAAGATATGCTATGGAAATCACCGACATCTGCGACGAGGTTAAAAACTGCGGCTTCGGTGTGTTCACAGGCGCTATCGAAAACGGCGGTAAGGTAGCAGCTATCACAGCCAAGAAGGCTTTTTCCGTTCTTACACGTAAGGAAGTAGACAAGCTCACCGAAACAGTAAGAGGTATCGGTGCTAAGGGCCTTGCCTGGGCAAGAATAGGTGACGACGGCACAATCGCTTCATCCTTCGCCAAGTTTATGACCGAGGACGAAATGAAGGCTATTATGGATAAGTGCGGTGCTGAAAACGGTGACGTTATCCTTATCATCGCCGATAAGGCAAGTACTACTCTTTCCGTTCTCGGCGCACTCCGTCAGATAGTGGCAAAGAAGCTCGACATTATTCCTACCGACAAATATAACCTTCTCTGGGTTGTTGAGTTCCCATTCTTCGACTGGGACGAAGAGGCAGGCGAGTATGTGGCTATGCACCATCCGTTCACCGCTCCTTTAGATGAATGTATGGAATATCTTGAAACTGATAAGGCTAAGGTAAGAGCAAATGCTTACGACCTTGTTCTTAACGGCATCGAGCTCGCATCAGGCTCCATCCGTATCACAAATCCCGACCTTCAGAAGAGAATCTTCTCTCTCCTCGGTCTCAGTGACGAAGAAGCACACGAAAAGTTCGGTTTCCTCACCGACGCCTTCAAATACGGCGCACCTCCCCACGGCGGTATCGGTCTCGGTCTTGACAGACTTGTTATGCAGATGCTTAAGCTCGACACACTCCGTGATGTAGTAGCCTTCCCGAAGCTTCAGAACGCAAGTGAGCCTATGACAGAGTGCCCCTCAATCGTTGACGGCGACCAGCTTGAAATGCTTGGTATCAGCGTTACGGAAAACGAATAAAATCAAAGGGACTGTAAAAATTTAATTTAAGCTATATCCCTACCGTAACAAAAAGCATAAAACCATTGTATCAGTTGAAAATTCAACTTTTACAATGGTTTTTGTCATATAGTTTCTTTATTTAAAGTGGATGCTTATGGTGTATTTAGTTTTTTGATTAATCAAAAATTAATGCTCTTTACTATGCCTGTAAATATAGGTAGATTGCCTTTAGAAATCACAAAAACAAATGGTCTGTCGAGCACAAAATCTATTATTTCCTCAGGAGGCATAGCAGAACCTGCGCCGGGAATTTCTATATATGTTGCAGCCTTTACACCTTTTTCATCGATTTCAACTCTTGCGGATTGATTAACGGAAGCGATATAAACGGGTGTATCCGAAGTAATTGCCGTAAAATCGGAACTGTTCATATCAAAGACCTTTGTTACTCCCATTCTGTTAAGTCCGTCTTTTAAATTTACAGTAGAAGAAACATTAAATTTAGGTACAGATAAATTGACCTTCATATACTTTTTGTTTTGCCAGCCTTCCTCTGTATCACCCGAAGAAATCATTTCTCCGTAAGAACCGTTGTTTAAAATATCAGCAGTTGTTTTTCCTTCATCGGGAAGAATAAACCACATTGTGCTGCCGTTTTTAAGAGTTAAGGCTACAGCACTGTAATCATCATGCCAATAATAATTCATCTGACAGAGCTTTTTATTCATATAAGTGACGTTGGTATCACCGTTAACGCTGTGAAAAACACCGTCGGTATTATTTTTTGCGTTAAATTCATCACCCCATTTAGCTTGGAAAAACAGTGTTGAATATAATGCAAGAACAGTATCAGGAGATAAGTCAATTTTATCTGTGCTGTCTTTTAACATTCCGCCTGTATTTTTATTAAGCCAATTGCCTATTTCCTTGTTTGTACTCTTGCTGCCGAGGTCAGACTGATACACAAAAGCATAATAGTGATATGCAAGATTATTCATAGTATCCTGATTGTAATTAAGTCCGTCTTCAAGCCAAAGAGAATTAGCCAATGTGCATATTTCATTTCCGTCATCCTCATAAACAGATTCCCAAACTGCACTGACCTGATTTCTGAGTGTTTCAATATCTTCGACACCAAACAAATCTAAGATTTCTTTACGGCTGTCACTGTCAGTTATTTCTGCAAGCATTGCAAGACCGATATAGGCATTTACAGGTGACCACAAAGCATTTTCATTGTTCTGTGAAGAAAGAAATTCAGCAGATGCTTCTGTGAAAAACGATGACAGAGAAATGGCGGCGTTCTCTCTTATCGTTCTTCTGTTATCCAATTGGGATTTCCATATTTCTACATCAGCCATATAGCTTTCTCTGTCTTTATAATCATCAAGGACAGGATGCTCCATAATGCGTGCATCACCGGGAAGAGCAATGGCGTTTGCGGTTACGGGTGCAGAACCGAAGAAGGAGCCAATACAAATTACTACCGACAAAACAGCGGCAACTGCTCCTATCCAATATGACCTTTTCTTCATCTTCTTAGGAGCTTTTTCAGCTTCAGTTATATATCTGTCGTCTATTTTATCCAAAACCTCCAATACCTGCTTACGCTTCATAGTAATAACCCTCCTTAATAAGATGTTCTTTTAGTTTTACTCTGATTCGGTTCAGTCTTACCGACACTGCACCGCTTTTCATATTGACGGCTTTTGATATATCTTCCACGGAATCTCCATACCAATACCTGCGAATAAAAATATATCTGTTCATAGCAGTGTCTTTTCCTAAAAGGTGATTTATGGAGTCAGCAATTTCCTGAACAATGATAGTCTGTTCAGGGTTAATATTATTATCAGGCAAACAAGCGCCTAGCTCGTCCAAGGATAAATCATAACTGTTGTTTCGTTTTTCTGCTGAAAGATATTCCAAGCGTTTCAGAGCCATATTTCTTCCTGTTCGATATACATAAGGAGCCAAAGGGTCAGGTTCTTTAGGCGGTATTGCATTCCAAATGGCAAGATATGTATCGTTTGTTGTTTCTTCTGCATCGTGATGATTCCCGAGAATGTTCATTGCGATTCTGTATAATGTGTTACCGTAACACTCCTTCAAAATCCGAAGCGCTTCTTCAGCTCTCGCAAAGAAAAGCTTTATTATTTGTTTATCTTCCATCTAAAAACCTCCTCTCACTTATATAAACCGATTTTATATGATTAATCTTACATAAAGTTTAACATTATTTTTTACCAAATACAATATTTCTCAGGCGAAGATAGTTTGGAATTGCCAAGCAAAAAAAATAAAGGTAACCTTTCGATTACCTTTATCGTGGCGGAGTAGGA
>JAZNMU010000009.1:0-14326 GCA_045579865.1 Acutalibacteraceae bacterium | reverse complement strand
TTGATGTACGCGGCATGAGAATTTGTAACGCATGGTTCTCTTCACTCCTTCTTTCCGAAGGCTATGATGCTACTATCGAAGCCTTCATCAAGCACAGAGATTTCCTTCACGCTCTCGGTGCTAAAGTTATCGGTGCTTCCGAACAGGGTAACAGCATCCAGGGTAAGGATGTAAGCATCTTCGGTGAAAAGCCTGTTTACACTGACGAACAGTGGGAGCTTATTGCCAAAGGCTTCAATGAAATGGGCAGACTCGCCAAAGAAAAGGGTATGTATTTCACCGTTCATCACCATATGGGTACAGGTGTGCAGACAGCTGAAGAAATCGACAAGCTTATGGAAATCACCGACCCCGACCTCGTTTATCTTCTCTTTGACACAGGTCATCTTTCCTTCAGCGGTGAGGATGTAATCGGCGTACTTAAAAAGTATGTAAACAGAGTTAAGCACGTTCACCTTAAGAGTATCCGTAAGGATGTTATCGAGGATGCTAAAGTTAAGGGTTACAGCTTCCTTGATTCTGTACGTGCAGGCTCATTCACAGTTCCCGGTGACGGTGACTTTGATTTCACACCCGTATTTGATGTTCTTGATGAGGCCGGTTATGAAGGCTGGGTAGTAGTTGAAGCAGAGCAGGATCCTGCTGTTGCTAACCCCTATGAGTACGCAGTTCTTGCAAGAAATTACATAAGAGAAAAGACAGGTCTTTAATCCTCAAATAAACGAAAATCCCTCGGCATTAAGCCGAGGGATTGTTATATATTGCAGTTTATTTTTCCCATTTCATAACGGTTTTACCGAAGGATTTGTTTATGTCGAGATCGAAGGCTTCCATCATATCCTTGATATTTCTGACAGGCTTCACATAGCCTACCATATGACTGAGATATTCGACAATGTCAGGAAATTCCTTATACATTTCGACTGTTTTGACGAAATCTTCGCGCCCGCTTCTGCTGCTTCCGAAAATTCTGAGACCCTTTTCCAGTACCATTCTGGTGTTTATGGGAACAGGATATTCGCTTACACCTAAAATGGAGATTGTACCTTCGGGTTTGATGTAGTCGATAATCTGATTGATGGCAACCTGTGAGCCGTTACCGCCTACACATTCGAATGCGTGGTCAAATTTCATATCTTCGGGGATTTCAGTGGTAAGATAGGTTTCGTCAACAAATGTGAAGTCAGCGAGCTTTTTGGGAACTACACCAAAAACATAAATCTTAGCATCGGGGAAGAACTTTCTTAAAAAAACACAGGTGATGTAGCTTAAGTTGCCGTCGCCCCATACGCCTATAGTTTCTCTTCTTTCGTGAGAGAATTTCATAAAACGGGTAATTGCGTGAACACTTACGGAAACGATTTCCGTAAAGGATGCAACTGCAGGGTTGATATCAGCGGGTAACTTAACTAATCTGTCAGCACTGATAGAAACATATTCCTGCATAAATCCGTCGAAACCGCTTGCTCGGAATTTACTTGAACGGAGATAGTTTTCAGCGATGATTTCATCTGTTTCCACAGGTGTATTGGGAATCATAACCACAAAATCACCGGGCTTGAATTCTTTGTCAGGGGAGTAGACTACTTCGCCGACAGCCTCGTGAATAAGAGCCATAGGCAGCTTTTCAGCCAAAGCCTTCGGATCTCTTGTTCCCTGAAAATATCTCTGGTCTGCGTTGCAGATGGAAAGATAGGTAGGTCTTACTATTACATTGCCGCTGAAAATGTCAATTTCACTGAAAGCGATTTCAATTTTACGCGGCTGTGTTAATCTGAATACTGTATTAAGCATTGACTTTTCCTTTCAGAATTATTTGATTTCTTCGTCTAAAAGTGCCTTTGCAACTCTGAGGTCATAGGGGTAGGTGATTTTGATGTTGTGCACTTCACCGTCGATAAGATGTACATCGTGTCCCTTCATGCTGAAAATTTTGCAGGCATCAGTAAGGATGTCTTTTTCTTCTTCTGTGAGGCTGTAATATAAATCCTTGAGGAGCTTTGCTTTGAATGACTGAGGTGTCTGACCCTGATAAAGCTTGCTTCTGTCAGGGATGTTACTGATAATGACACCGTTCTGACTTTCTACGATGGTATCTGTGGCGGGAACCACAGTATCAGTTGCGCCGTATTTAAGAGCAGCTTCGATGTTTTCGCTGATGATTCTGGCTGAAACGAAGGGTCTTACGGCATCGTGAGTAACGATGATTGTATCGTCGTCCAGACCGTCGGTTTCTTCAATGAACTTAATTGCGTTCATAATTGTTTCGTTTCTTGTGCTTCCACCCTGAAGTACTACTACACGTTCATCCTCAGGAAGATGCTTTTTGATGATTGATTTAGTGTGATTTACCCACTGCTCGGGGCAGAGAATGATTATCTTTTTAAAACAGTCGTTTACATAAAATTTTTCCACAGTGTGTGCGATAATGGGCTTGTCCTTTAAAGTAATATACTGCTTGGGTTTTTCCACATTACCCATTCTGCTTCCTATACCGCCTGCGGCGATAACTGCATATATCATTTTAATTCACCTCTTGAATTTTTTATCAGAGACAGAAATTAAATCTGTTCTACCGATTAAGTATACAGGAATAATGAAGATTTGTCAATCTAAAAAGCAAACAAAAGGGCTGCTCAGTTTGAACAACCCTTTCAGAAATCATATTTTTTTAAGCAATTCTTTAAAGTCATCTGCGCTCGGAATAAGATGATAATCATCCTTGGGAAGGGGAGTGTCTTTTTTGAATTTACTATAACCTTCGCCCATAGCTGTGTCGATAATTCTTTGTGTGGCATTACCGTCACAGGCGCTCATAAATTTATTGCGGAAGTCGATGACCTCTTGTTTATTGAAATTGGATTCAATGTTCTTTACATAATCGATAATTTCTTCGTTTGTGGAAACTATGGGACCGGGAGTAAGCTCATCATAATCATAATAGAAGCCTCTCCAGTCAAAGAAGTTTTCCAGGTCGTGCGCTAGGAAAATCATCGGTCTTTCAAAGAGAGAATACTCAAAAATAAGTGAAGAATAGTCAGAAATACAAATATCACTTACACAAAGAAGAGATTCTATACTCATATCGTCAGTGAAATCCACTGCGAATGAGCCGACAAGGTCTTCGGGAATTTCAGGTCTTTTTCTGACGAGTGGATGATGCTTCATAATAACCACATATTCATCGCCGAGTGCTTCGTAAAGCATATTCAGGTCAAGTACATCGGGAGATTTTGCTTTGGCTACTCTGCCACGGAAGGTAGGAGCATAAAGCATAACTTTTTTGTCTTTTGCAGCGGGGAAGCGTTCATAAAGAATATCAAAGGATTTGCCGATAAAATCCTTATCATAGAAAATATCGGTACGGCTGCTTCCGAGGGCCTTTACTACTCCGCTTTCGTGAGAGTACTGCATTGCCTCCTCGTAAGCCCAGATAACCTCGGGACTGCTTACGGTAACGTGGGTATAGTTGCGGTTAAAGGGATATCTTTCCATATCCTTTCTTGATGCGCCGAAAATGGCATCTGCTGTGCTGAAGCCAAACTTTTTGAAAGCACCGCAGCCGTGCCAGAGCTGAGTGATAACCGTTTCAGGCCTTGTTTCAAATCTGCCCATAACATTCGTGGCTTCATCCATAAAGACGTATTTTGCCGTTGCTATGTCCTGAATCATAGCCTTACATCTTTCACGGTACTCTTTTCTGGAAACAAAGGTGTTTCTTAAAAAATGGCAGTGAATATCAAAGTCTGTGTTAGCGTATAGATTGTCATACATCAACTGAAAACTGTTAGTGAGTTTCGGAAGTCTTATTTCAATGAATACGACCTTTTTTTCATCAACGGGAAGCTGTGAATATTTTTTATAAATGGAAGGATAGAGATGTGCAATAACATATTCGGTGTAAATTCGGTTGTACTTTCCTCTGAAAAACTTCTTTATTCTGTTGAAAAAGCCTTTTACTTTTCTTTTAATAAACTTGAGTGTTTTTCTGGTGTATTTTACAAAAAACAGATAAATGGTATAAAGGAACGTACTTTGAAGCAAAGTCTTAATACCCATAGGGAACATCCTTTCTTTCGAATTCTTTTGTTAAGGACCATACCCGATATATTGTACATAAAAACAGAATTTTGTCAAGACATAGGGTGTGGTTGGAATTATTTTCTCAGATGCTTATTATAATTATCACCGAAAACGTCATTGATAATCCTCTGTGTGGCGTTACCGTCACAGGCACTCATAAATTTATTCCTGAAATTTATAACTGTATTTTTGTCGTAATTATCGTCAATATTCAGAATGTAATCTTTGATTTCGTCTGTAGTTTTGAAAACAGGACCGGGAGTCAGCTCATCATAATCATAATAAAAGCCTCTGCTGTCGAAGTATTCATCCAGATCATAAGCGAAGAAAATCATCGGCTTTTCCAAAAGTGCATACTCGAAAATGAGGGAAGAGTAGTCGGAAATGCAGATATCACTTACACATATAAGCTCGTCAACGGTCATTTCATCCGAAAGGTCATAAGCGAAGCCGTCAGTGTTCAGTACAGGACGTTTTTTTACCAGGGGATGATGCTTGACGATAAGGATATATTTATCACCTAAGGCATCCGCCATTTTCTGTACCTCGAGCGCATGCGGGGCAAGAGCACACTCAACATTTCCTCTGAAGGTGGGAGCATAAAGGATAATTTTTTTATTTTCTGTATCGGGAAGAAGACTTTTCAGTTTACCGTAAGAAGCCTCAATAAAATCTTTATCATAAAATATGTCTGTTCTGCTGACGCCCGTCGCGCGGACAATGTTTCTGTTTTCGAGGTTCATAGCTTCCTCAAAGTGGGGGATTACCTCTTCACTGCTTACTGTGGCAAGAGTGTAATTGGTGTGTACGGGATATCTGACTTTTGCTCTCTGCGATGCACCGAATTTTCCGTCGCTGACGCTGTAGCCGAACTTTTTGAAGGCTCCGCAGCCGTGCCACAGCTGAACAAGCTCCGTTTCTTTTCGCAGATTTATTTTAGCAAAGATATGGGTTGCTTCATCCATAAAAATATATTTTGCCGTTGCCATATCTTCGATGAGTTTTTTGCAGTTGCTTATATATTCTCTGTCTGATACGTAGGTTTTTCTTAGAAAATGAGTTTTCAGAGTGAAATCTGTGTCCTTTTCGAGTGTGTCATATAGCACACGGAAACTGTTTGAGAGTCGGTCAAGTCTCGCTTCTATAAATATTACTTTCGTTTCATCAATCGGCTTGTTTGAATGTTTTTTGTATATGGACGGATAGAGATGCAGAATTGTATATTCAGTGAGCAAACGGCTTCGTATTTTCTTGAGTAAATTAAATATTTTGCTGATTATCACGTGGAAACCTCCTTTCATACATATGTACATTTTACTGATTTTTAATGGCATTTGTCAAGACTAAAATCGGTCATTGGAAGTATATAGTTAAAATATTATTATTTTCTTGACATAGAAAGGAAAAAATAGTATTATACTTTATACTGCATTATTATGGGTAGTTGTAGCCAAAATTGAAATTAATTGAACGGATATATATAATTTTCAGAAAAAGGAGTGAATTCAGTTTAAATGAGCGAAAAGAATCAGAAACAGAATAATAGTCAGAAAAATAAGCAAAACGGAAAACAGACTCAGCCTTCGAAACAGAACCAGAAGCAGCAGAACAGTACCAAGAATACAGCAGTTAAAAATAAATCGAACAAACCTTTTAATTTCAAAAAGAAAAAGCCTCAGAACGAGACGGCGGCCAAACGTAAGAATTCAGGTAAAAGCAAGAAAAAAGCAAGCCCCATAAGAATTGCTTTCCTGGGCGGTCTCAATGAGGTAGGTAAAAACATTACTGTCTTTGAATACAAAAACGATATTATCCTCGTTGACTGCGGTCTCGCATTTCCTGATGAGGATATGCCCGGTATTGACCTTGTAATTCCCGATTTTTCTTATATTGAAAAGAATGCTGATAAGGTCAGAGGTATTTTCATTACTCACGGACATGAAGACCACATCGGTTCTCTTGCGTATCTTTTAAAAAGCGTTAATATTCCCGTTTACAGCACAAGACTCACAAATGGGCTTATCGAGTGTAAACTGAAAGAACACGGACTTTTCGGTTCTGCAAAGCTCAATGTTGTTAAGGCGGGAGATACTGTAAATGTCGGTGGCTTTACAGTTGAGTTTATCCACGTTAACCATTCGATTCCCGATGCTGTAGGCTTCGCTATCAAATGTGACGGCGGAACTGTCGTTCATACCGGTGACTTTAAAATTGACTCTACACCTATCGACGGCGGAATGATTGATATTTCCCGTTTCTCCGAGCTCGGCAAAGAAGGCGTACTCTGTATGATGGCGGACTCTACCAACGCAGAAAGACCCGGATATACCGAAAGCGAAAGAAAGGTCGGCGATTCCTTTGAGCTTCTTTTCAGAAAGGCTCAGAAGAGAAGAATAATCGTAGCTACTTTTGCATCCAATATTCATCGTGTTCAGCAGATTATAAATGTTGCTGAACGCTTCGGCAGAAAGGTAGCCCTTTCAGGCAGAAGCCTTGAGAATGTAGTGGCCATAAGCTCGGAACTCGGTTATCTTAAGGTTCCTGACGGTATACTTATCAAACTTGATATGATTAACCGCTACACCGATGATCAGGTTGTTCTCATTACCACAGGCAGTCAGGGTGAGCCTATGTCTGCACTTACCAGAATGGCTCTTTCCGATCACAGAAAGGTCGCAATCGGACCTAACGATTATGTTATAATTTCTGCCACTCCCATTCCCGGTAATGAAAAGACAGTGGGCAGAGTCGTAAATGAGCTTATGAAACTCGGCGCTGAGGTTGTTTATGAAAAAATGTACGATGTGCACGTTTCAGGACACGCCTGCCGTGAGGAGCTTAAACTTATGCTCAGCATCGTAAAGCCTAAATATTTCATTCCCGTTCACGGTGAACAGAAGCATATACAGAAGCATGCCGAACTTGCCGTGTCCATCGGTATTGATAAAAAGAATATCATTCTTGCCGATAACGGTACACAGGTTGAGGTATGTGACGATTACATCAAAACCGTTTCAAACGTACCTGCAGGTAAAATCTTTGTTGACGGCTCAGGTGTGGGCGATGTAGGTTCCGTTGTTCTTCGCGACAGAAAACACCTTGCACAGGACGGTATAATTATAGTTGTTGCCACTCTTGACGGTGTTACAGGTGAGCTTGTTTCGGGCCCCGATGTAGTATCGAGAGGATTTGTATTTGTCAAGGAAGCCGAAGAGCTTATCGACGATGCTAAAAACACAGCTTATGAAACTCTTATGCGCTGTTATGATAAAAATATAAGAGATTGGGGAGCCATAAAAGGCAGAATCCGTGACGATATATCCAGACTTATGTATGAAAGAACGAAAAGAAGTCCGATGATTTTACCCATTCTTATGGAGATTTAAAAGATGAAAAGATTATGGAAAGCCTATGACATATCTATAATTTCTTTTGCTGTAAGTGTTGCATTTTTCAGCGGAGTATTACTGTACGACCGTAATATTGGTGTTATCGGTCTTGCAGTTATCCTTACACTGACAGTGTGCAAAATTGGTTATCATAACCGTAAAAAAGCTAAGCTCCTAAGTAAAATAAGCACTGTTTACGATGAACTTAATTTTGGTCCCGGCAAAGCCTTTGACAAACTTACTGTACCCTGTGCAGTTATTGAAAATGACGGTACAATAATATGGTTCAACAGCAGCTTTGCTTCAGATTTTGAAATAAACAAAGAAACACGCGACAGTAAAATTCAGGTAATTCTCGGAAAAGATGATATTAAGGATATGCTCGAGGGACGCGGTTATTCAGTTTATTCCCATAACCATTATTTCTCGGTTTTTACAAACGAAATCGACATAGGTGACGGAGAGATAATCTATCTTATATATTTCTTTAATCAGACGGCTCTTAAAGAAACCGAAAAGAAATATATTGATTCCAGACCGTCTGTTATACTCACTGTTATTGATAATGCCGATGAGGTATATCAGAATTTCAAGGAAAGTGACTGTACCTCCATATTCAGTTATACTGAACAGATGATAGACGACTGGGCATCCTCTTACGGATGTCTCTGCAGAAAGTTTTCAAATGCGAGAATGCTTATATTTGCCGAAGAAAAAAATCTTCAGCGTATGATAGCTGACAAGTTCTCTATTCTCGAGGATGTCCGCAGATTTACTTATGAAGGAAAAAGCACAGATATTTCTCTTTCAATAGGTATAGGAAAAAGTGACGATATAATTGAAGCTAACACCTATGCGAGACAGGCGCTTGATATGGCGCAAAGCCGCGGCGGTGACCAGGTAGCTATCAAAAAAGACACCGAGTATGTCTTTTACGGCGGTGTTTCCGCGGGGTTTGAAAAGCGGAATAAGGTCCGCACCAGACTTATAGCAAAAACTATCGCCGAAATCATTTCCGACTGTGATAATGTCCTTATTATGGGACACAGGTTTTCGGACTTTGACTCTTTCGGTTCGTGCATAGGTATGCTTAGTATAGCTGAGCATTTTCAGAAGCCCGCCCATATTATCATCAATGATAAAAGCACCCTTGCAGGTCCTCTTGTTGAGCTTTTCAGAGAGGAGAGAGATGGAAGTAAGCTTCTTCATCCCTCTAAAGCTGAGGAAGAAATAACCGATAATACTCTTCTTATTGTTACTGATACCCATAAACAGAGCTTTACCGAAAGTCCTGAGATTATCTACAAGGTCAGGAAGGTTATGGTTATCGACCATCACAGAAAATCAGTAGGCTATATGGAAGATACGGTTATGTTTTATCATCTTCCCGGTTCATCTTCTGCATCTGAGATGGTGGCTGAAATCGCACAGTATGTGGACAAAGACCCTGTAATCGGACGCTTCGAGGCTACCGCTCTTCTTTCGGGTGTTATGCTTGATACACGCAATTTCATTCTCAGAGCAGGTGTGCGTACCTTTGAGGCGGCTGCATATCTGCGTTCGAGAGGCGCAAATACTGTGGAATGTAAAAAGCTTTTTTCAAATGATATGGGACTTTTCAGAAACAGAAATTCCATTATTGATATGGCACAGGAGTACAGAAAATGTGCGATATCCTATGTGGAAAATGAATTTGAGGGTATTAGACTTGTTACTTCGCAGGCAGCTGATGAAATGCTTAACATAGAAGGCATCAAAGCTTCTTTTGTTGTGTTTGCGCAGAATGGTTCAATCAATATTTCTGCAAGATCCTACGGAGAAATAAATGTTCAGCTGATTATGGAAGGTCTCGGCGGTGGCGGTCATCAGACTATGTCAGCCTGTCAGCTCGGTGATATTTCCTTTGAGACGGCAGAACAGACCCTGAAAAAGGCTATAGACGATTATTATAACAATTTATAACGGAGGTAAAATATAATGAAAGTTGTATTAAAACAGGATGTAAAAGGTTTAGGTAAAAAAGGTCAGCTTGTAAATGCTTCTGACGGCTATGCAAGAAATTTCCTTTTCCCTAAAAATTTAGCAGTAGAAGCTAATGCTCAGAATATGTCTGAGCTTAAAAACCGTGAGCAGGCTGAAAAATACAGAATTGAAACTGAAACAGCTGCTGCTAAAAAGAACGCTGAAGAAATCTCAGGCAAAACCCTTCGCCTTACTGCCAAAGCAGGGCAGAACGGAAAACTTTTCGGCTCTGTAACCAGCAAGGAAATCGCTGAAAAGCTTGCCGCAGATTTCGGTATCAAGGTTGACAAAAGAAAGATTGTCGTTGAAGATATCAAGCAGTTCGGCACTTATGAATTCGAGGTTAAACTTTATCAGGGTATTTCTGCCAAACTTTTCGTAATGGTCGGCGAATAATCTGAAAACAGACTTATAAAGTAAATGAGGTGAAAATAATGGCAACAGAACATTACGGTTCTTATTCATCGGCTGATGATATCAATATGCCTTATTCCCTTGAAGCTGAACAGGCAGTTCTGGGTTCAATTCTGATTGACCCTGCCTGTATAACACAGGTTCTTATTATAGTAAAACCGGATTATTTCTATCTTCCACAGCATAAGGCTATCTTTACCATTATGCAGGAAATTGATGCTCTCGGAGGAAAAATTGACCCGCTTATAGTTCTCGAAAAACTGAAACAGGATAAGATTTATGACGATGCGGGCGGTAAGCAGTATCTTTTTCAGCTTACTCAGGTTGTTCCTTCCACTGAAAATGTAGAAGAATATTCTGTTATAATCCGTGAAAAATATCATATCCGTACACTTATCAATGTCTCAAAAAGAATTATCGATGAGGCATCGTCATCTTCTGAGCCTGCCGATACTCTTCTCGAGTCCGCTGAACAGCAGATTTATGACATCAGACAGGGCAGAGTGTCCAAGGGTCCGACTAAAATCGGCGACATCATCGTTAATGAGGTTTACGATAAGCTTCAGAAATTAAGCTCAGCCGACAGAGATAAGTATAAGGGCTTTACCACGGGCTTTACAGACCTTGATAAAGCTATCACAGGTCTTAACCGTTCCGACCTTCTCATTATCGGTGCCCGTCCTGCTATGGGTAAAACCAGTCTTGCTCTTAACCTTGCCCGAAATACCGCTATGATGGGTAAAAAGAAGGTTCTTTTCTTCTCTCTCGAAATGACCAAAGAACAGCTCGCACAGAGAGTTCTTTCCACAGAAGCGAGAGTTGAAAGTACAAAGATGAGAACAGGTAATATTTCTGGTGACGAGTGGGCTAAACTTGCCACTGCCACTGCACTTCTGAGTAACTGTGAGCTTTATTTCGACGATACATCAAATATGACAGTGTCTGAAATGAAGTCAAGAATCAGAAGACTCCGTGATGTTGATGCGGTTTTTGTTGACTATCTCCAGCTTATGAAAAGCGGTACGAGAGTAGAAAGCCGTGTTCAGGAGGTTTCTGAAATCACACGAAATCTCAAACTTATGGCTAAAGACCTAAATATTCCCGTAGTTGTTCTTGCACAGCTTGCCCGTACCACAGAGGGCAGAGGCAAGTCACATAAGCCTCAGCTTTCCGACCTTCGTGAATCAGGTTCAATCGAACAGGATGCTGACATAGTTATAATGCTTTACAGAGACGAATACTATGCTGCCGAAAAGGATGACGGTCCCACAGAAATGGAGAGACCTGCCGTTAACGAAGCTGAATTCATTATTGCTAAAAACCGTCACGGCCCCACTACCACTGTAAAGGTAGCCTGGAACGGTGACTACACATTGTTCTCAAATCTGGAGACTATCAGAAATGATATGTAAAGTTATTGACACGGTTGAAAAATACCGTTTGCTTGAAGGCGTGAAATCTGTGGCTGTCGGTGTATCCGGCGGGGCAGATTCTATGTGTCTTCTTCATATTTTAAGTTCATTGAAGGATAAATACGGTATAATCTTAAAAGCCGTTCACATCAACCATAATCTGAGAGGCGAGGAAGCCTTAAGAGATGAAAACCTCGTCAGAGATTACTGCCGTGAAAAAGGGATTGAACTGACTGTTCATTCAGTCGATGTTACTTCTCTTTCCCGTGAGCTCGGACTCGGTACCGAGGAATGCGGCAGAAGGGTTCGTTATGAATGCTTTGAGAAGGCAGGATGTGATGCTGTGGCAGTTGCACATTCTTTTTCGGACAGTATTGAAACTACCGTTTATAATCTTCTCCGAGGCACAGGAACGAAGGGACTTTGCGGTATTCCCGTAAAAAGAGAGCCTAACATAATCAGGCCTCTGATTTCCTGCACAAGAGAAGAAATCGAGGAATACTGTGAAACCGAAGGAATACCGTATATAACCGACAGCTCTAATCTTACTGATGATTACACACGTAATTACATCAGGCATCATATTATTCCTTCTTTTGTGAAGGTTAATGCTTCCTGTGTTAAGAATATTTCTCGCACCTGCTCTGTTCTGAGTGAGGAAAATGATTTCATTGAAAAGTCTGCTTTAGATTTGATTCGAAACGCAAAGAGAAACAAGGGGTATGATGCGGAAGTCTTTTTAAAATCTCATCCCGCTGTGAGAAAAAGAGCACTTCTTATTCTGCTTGGCGGAAAAATGTCCAAACAGCCCTTATATATACATACCGAACTTGTTAATTCGATTATAGAGAACAGGGGAGGAAAGGTAGAAATTTCTGCCGATTTGTATGCAATAGTCGCTGACGGGCTGCTGTCATTCGGAAGCGGGCTTAAAAAATCCGACTCCTGGCAGGCTTCCTTTGAAGACGGAAAGGCTGAAAGCCCTTACGGTGTTTACCGTATTTTATGCGATGAATCCGACTGCAGGGCCGCAGATGCCTTTGACGGAACCGGAGTCAAGGGTAAGCTTATTCTTTCTTCGAGAAGAGAAGGAGACAGGTTTTCCTTCAGAAGCAGAAAGGTCAGCAAAAGCCTGAAGAAGGTTTTCAATGAAATGAAAATTCCTGTAAATGAAAGAGAAAAAATAGCCGTACTTCGTGACGGAGAAAACATAATATGGGTTGAAGGTGTCGGTGTTAATGCACCCTATATACCCGAAAAAAACTGCAAAAAAATATATAAAATAAAAAAGGATGACTAAACTATGCTTAATGACATTCAGGAAATTCTTCTTCCCGAAGAAGAGATAAAAGAAATTGTCAGAAGGATCGCAGGGCAGATAAACGAGGACTATAAAGGCAAAAATCTTCTTCTCGTATGTGTTCTTAAGGGCTCGGTATGCTTTATGTCCGATCTTATGAAAGAAATAACACTTCCCTGTAAAATTGACTTTATGTCCGCTAAAAGCTATTACGGTTCAAGTACAGCCACAGCAGGCGTGGTAAACATAACTAAGGACATAACTTATGATATTTCTGAGTATGATATTCTCGTAATCGAAGACATCTTTGACAGCGGTAAAACCCTTGAAAAGCTTATGATGGTTCTTGAGGGCAGAAATCCGAAAAGTGTTGCCTGCTGTTCTCTTCTTGATAAGCCTGAAAGAAGAGACCCGAATGTTAAGCTTAAGCTGAAATATACAGGTAAAACCGTGCCTGATGCATTTGTTGTGGGTTACGGACTTGATTATAATGAATTCTACAGAAATTTACCCTTTGTCGGCATTCTTAAGCCGGAAGTGTACACAAAATAAGGAGTGATTATATATTGGAAAATAATAACAGAAAGCCGGTGAATGCGGGAAGTCAGAAATGGGGAAATCTTCTTTATATCATTATCCCTGTTATTCTGGTAATTTCTCTCGCATATTTTACCGGTGAAGGCAATAAAACTGAAAAACCTCAGTACTATCAGATAGTACAGCTTTTCCGTGAAGATAAGGTAGATGAATTCTCACTCAATCTTTCAAGCGGTGCGTTGAGATATTCTCTAACCGACAGTGAGGAGTATGTAAATTATACAGTACCTAATGTGGATATTTTTCTTAAGGATGTTCACAACTACATCACCGAATACAATCTTACCTCAGAAACTCCCATAAAATATGACTACATCAGAGGCTCTAACGGCTCATGGTGGGCAAGTATGCTCCCGATGACTCTCCTGAGTCTTATGCTCGTGGCGGCGATGCTTTATTTCTACCGTAAAATGGGTCAGAATATAATGAATGAAAATAACCGCACACTCTCTTTCGGTAAGGCAAGAGTTAAGCTCGGCAAGGACGAAAAGAGAAAGACTACCTTTAAGGATGTTGCAGGTGCCGATGAAGAAAAGGCGGAGCTTGAGGAAATAGTTGAGTTTTTACGCTCTCCCGATAAGTTCAGTCAGTTAGGCGCCAGAATACCTAAGGGTGTTCTTCTTGTCGGCCCCCCGGGTACAGGTAAAACTCTTCTTGCCAGAGCTGTAGCGGGCGAGGCAGGCGTTCCCTTCTTCTCAATTTCTGGCTCTGATTTCGTTGAAATGTATGTCGGTGTCGGTGCTTCAAGAGTAAGAGACCTTTTTGACCAGGCAAAGAAAAATGCTCCTTCAATTCTTTTCATCGATGAAATCGATGCTGTAGGCCGTCACCGTGGTGCCGGTATGGGCGGCGGACACGATGAAAGAGAGCAGACACTTAATCAGCTTCTTATCGAAATGGACGGCTTTGGTGCCAATGAAGGTGTTATCATTATCGCCGCTACAAACAGACCTGATATTCTTGACCCCGCATTGCTTCGTCCCGGCCGTTTTGACAGACAGATAACTGTCGGTTATCCCGACGTAAAGGGCAGAGAAGAGATTCTCAAAGTACATGCAAAGGGTAAACCCCTCGGTCCTGATGTTGAACTCGATAAGATTGCATTCCAG
>JAZNMU010000008.1:0-2089 GCA_045579865.1 Acutalibacteraceae bacterium | reverse complement strand
TACTTTGCATTGTTAAAGAGTTAACCAAGGATGAAGCTACGGTTATTCTCGTTGACTTGAACTTGCAGAGAGATGAAGTCTTACCGAGTGAAAAAGCCCACGCATACAAGATGAAAATGGATGCACTTAAAAATCAGGGAGAAAGGACGGATTTAACTTCTACACAGTCTGTGTCGAAGTTCCGTACAGCAGAAGAGGTCGGCAAGGAAAACAATGAGAGTAGAGAAACTGTCAGGCGATATATTCGACTCACATACTTAATACCTGAAATATTAAAGCTCGTTGATGAAGGGAGAATAGCTTTCACGCCTGCTGTTGAGTTATCTTATCTTGACGGATATGAACAACAAGAGGTTTATCGCTTTTATGAAAACGAAGAAGTTACACCTTCTTACTCGCAAACGGTACGAATGAAAAAGCTTCATTCGGAAGGTCAGCTCACATCAGACAGAATAGCTGAAATTATGGCGGAAGCAAAAGCGAATCAGAAAGATTTCTTAAAGATACCCACGGAAAGTATTGAGAGATATTTTAAGTCGAGGTTTACGGAAAAGCAGAAGCAGGAGTTTGTGATAAAAGCCGTCGAGTATTATCATCGGTACCTAATGCGGCAGAGAGATGCGAGGTGAAGTGAATGCTTGAAAGGTTAAAATTAATTCTGCGTTTCATTCTCTTAAGCACCCGTGCCCAAGTACTGATGCTCAGTGAAGATGAAAAAGAATATACAATCAACGGTATAAAATATTTTGTTTCGTCTCGTTATTCAACTGACAAGAAGGATGATACTTTTAAAAATAAAATAGAAAAATATATTGGCAGTGACTTCACACATTTGTCACCTGCAACAAACAATGATAGAATAAACAACGAATATATATGTCTGACTGCCGGGAAGGAGGTAAAATGCAGTTAAAAGATTATATCGGTATCGCAGGTCTTTACTGTCGTCTTTCAAGAGATGACGGTACGGATAGCGAAAGCAATTCAATAGCAAATCAGAAAAGATTGTTATCACAGAAAGCTAAAGAGCTTGGATTTACAAATGTAAAGTTCTATGTTGATGACGGTTACACGGGAACAAACTTTAACCGTCCCGGATTTCAGGAGCTTCTTGATGATATTGAAATGGGATACATTTCAGTTGTAATGGTTAAAGACTTATCAAGATTAGGACGAGACTATATATCGGTAGGTCATTACACAGACAACTATTTCCCTGAACATAACATAAGATTTATCGCTGTCAATGATATGGTTGACAGTGATGAGGGTGAAAACGAAATCGCACCCTTCAAGAACATAATGAACGAAATGTATGCAAGGGACATTTCAAGAAAAATCAGAAGCTCAAACAGAATCAGGGGAAATCTTGGTGAGCCTCTTGCACAGCCGCCCTACGGATATATGAAGAGCCCTGAGAACAAAAAGAAATGGATAATTGACCCTGATGCTTCACAAGTAGTAAAGAGTATTTTCAGAATGTGTATTGAGGGTAAGGGTAACGAAGCCATTGCTCATGTTCTACAGTCAAACAAAATCTATATACCTATGGCGTATTGGCACAGTAAGGGATTAAACCGAGGCGGCAAGCAAATGCCTGCTGACCCTTACAGATGGAGCAAGACAACCGTAAGAAAAATCTTAACCCAACAGGAGTACTGCGGTGATGTGATCAACTTTAAAACCTACTCAAAGAATTTCAAAAACAAAAAGAGGCTAATGAACGCCGAAGAAAACTGGAGAATCTTCAAGGATGTTCACGAGCCAATAATTGAAAGAGAAGTATTTGAGCTTGTTCAGGAAAATCTTTTAAAGGTAAAACGCAGAGCTCCTAAACCCGAAAATGCTAAGAAGCATATCTTCAGCGGGCTTATTCGTTGCGGTGACTGCGGAAACAATATGAGGTATCACACAAACACCACCAACAAAGAGATACACTATTTCAGTTGCGGTAACTATGTTAAGGATACCCGAGGTGACTGTCCGACAAGACACTACATTCGTTCAGATGCTCTTGAGCAGGTAGTTTTGCTTGAACTGAGACTCCTTGCAGACTTTCTTAAATACGATGAAGAAAGACTTGCAGAAA
>JAZNMU010000007.1:0-32988 GCA_045579865.1 Acutalibacteraceae bacterium | reverse complement strand
TGTTGAGGGCGTTGTTCTCAGTCAGACAAATCCTGTAAAATATATTAATTAAGGTGAATTATGGCGTTAGACGGAATATTTCTTTCAAAAATAAAAAATGAACTTATAAATAAAGCTGTCGGCTTAAGAGTTGACAGAGTTAATCAGCCTACAAGGGATGAAATTATGCTGAACTTACGCGGTAAGGGCTGTAATTACCGACTTTTGTTCTGTGTCCGTGCAGACAGTCCCCGTGTGCACTTTACCTCTCATCCTATTGATAATCCGCCTGTTCCTCCTATGTTCTGTATGCTTATGAGAAAATATCTCACGGGAGCACTGATTAAAAATGTCAGACAGCAGGAAATGGACAGAATACTCTTTGTGGATTTCGATGCTACAAATGAGATTGGTGACAGGATTGAGCTTAGTCTGTGCATCGAAATAATGGGCAAATACTCTAACCTTATTCTTATTAATAACGGCAAGGTTGTTGATGCTATCAAAAGAGTCGATATTACTACTTCGTCTGTGAGGCAGATTCTGCCGGGTATTGAATACAGGCTTCCTCCTTCACAAGGAAAACTTAACATAGCAAGCGAGGATATCGATTTAATCTGCGAAAGGATTTTATCTCAGAAGGATAAGCTCCTTTCATCTGCTGTAATTAATGCTGTTCAGGGTGTTTCACCCGTTGTTTCCAGAGAGATAGCATACAGGACTACCTTTGATGACAGTCTTGTTTCTGCTCTTACAAACGAACAGAAAGCTATTTTAAAGGCTGAATTGCAGTTTATAAAGAATAATCTCGACTCTTCGGATGAGTTTTATATGCTCACAGAGGAAAACGGAAAGCCGAAGGATTTGTCTCATTACGATATAAGACAATATTCAGGCAAACTTAAAGTTAAAACATACGACAGTCCTTCTGAACTCCTCGATGATTTCTATTTCGAAAGAGACAGGATCAACCGTATAAATCACAGAGGACACGAGCTTATCAAGCTTATCAATACTCTTATTGAAAGAACCACCCGAAAACTTGCTGTACAGAGTGAGGAACTAAAAAAATGCAAAGATAAAGAAACTTTACGCCTTTACGGTGAGCTCATTCTCGCTAATCTTTACAAACTTTCTAAAGGTGTTACTTATTATGAGGTTGAAAACTACTATAATGATGGTAAGATTATAAAAATACCTTGCAATCCTGCTCTTTCGCCTACAGAAAACCAAAAGAAATATTATAAGGATTACCGTAAGGCTCAGACAGCAGAAAAAATGCTCGAAAAACTTATTGAAGACGGTAAAAACGAAATTATATATCTTGAATCAGTTCTCGATGAGCTTTCAAGGGCAGATACTGACAGTGAAATTTCACTTATAAGACAGGAGCTTGCTCAGGGCGGATATATAAAAAATATTAAAGGCAAAAAGCAGAAACCTCCTAAGGAGCTGCCTCCCTTAGAATTCCGTTCAAGCGACGGCTTCCGTATACTTGTGGGCAGAAACAATGTTCAGAATGAAAAGCTTTCACTTAAAACTGCTATGAAGAGCGATATGTGGCTTCATACACAGAAAATCCCCGGCTCTCACGTAATAATTTTCGGTGACGGACGGGAGATATCCGATGAATCCATCGAGGAGGCTGCGGTTATTGCCGCTTATTACAGTAAAGCAAGAGAATCTACTTTGGTACCCGTCGATTATACCAGGGTAAAGGCTTTAAGGAAGCCTAATGGTGGGAAAACAGGCATGGTAATTTATCACGAATACTATACTATAATCGTAAATCCCGATAAAGAATCCGTAGAAAAATTGAAAGTAAAATAAAAAAATAAAGGAGGTGCGGTATGTCTTTCACGCATTTACATCTTCATACGGAATACAGTCTTTTAGACGGTGCCTGCAGAATAAATCAGCTTATTGACAGAGTAAAAGAACTCGGTCAGACGAGTGTTGCTATAACTGACCACGGCTCGATGTACGGTGTGGTTGATTTCTATAAGGCGGCTAAAGAAAAAGGCGTAAAGCCCATAATCGGCTGTGAATGTTATGTAGCCAAAAGAAGCCGTTTTGACAAGGTGCACGGTATTGATAATGAAAGACATCACCTCGTACTTCTGTGTGAAAATAACATCGGTTATCAGAATCTTATACAGATGGTCAGCAAAAGCTGGACAGAAGGCTTTTACACGAAACCGAGAATAGATAAGACTCTTCTTGAACAGCATCACGAAGGACTTATTGCTCTGTCCGCCTGTCTTGCGGGTGAAATACCCACTTTGCTTGTAAGAGGGGATTATGAGGGTGCCAAGAAGACTGCACTTTGGTATAAAAGTGTCTTTGGCGAGGGTAAGTATTTCATTGAAATACAGAACCACGGTCTGAGAGAACAGCTGGAAATTATGCCTGACCTTGTTCGTCTTTCCGAAGAAACGGGAATACCTCTTGTAGCCACAAACGATGCGCATTATCTTACGAAAGAAGACTCATCGGTTCAGCAGGTTTTGATATGTATTCAGACAAACCACGTTCTCGGTGAAGAAACAGGTTTGGAATTCAGCACCGATGAATTTTATGTTAAAAGCGAAGCGGAAATGAGAAGTGCTTTTTCCGATTTGCCTGAGGCTGTTGACATTACAGAAAAAATCGCAGAAATGTGTAATGTTGAATTTGAATTCGGAAATACCAAGCTTCCGCATTTTGAAGTGCCGAACAATATGGACCACTTTGAATATTTTAAAAATCAGTGCTTTTTCGGTCTTTATAATCACAAGGGTGAGAATCCGCCTCAGGAATATATTGACAGACTGAATTATGAGCTTGAAATTATAAATAAAATGGGATATGTGGATTATTTCCTTATAGTTCACGATTTCATCCGCCACGCAAAGAGTAAAAATATTCCCGTAGGTCCGGGTAGAGGCTCGGGTGCAGGCTCTCTTGCGGCTTACTGTATCGGTATTACAGGTATTGACCCGTTGCAGTACAATCTTCTTTTTGAGCGATTCCTTAATCCGGAAAGAGTAAGCATGCCTGACTTCGATATTGACTTCTGTTATGTTCGCAGACAGGAGGTAATTGATTACGTAATTTCTAAATACGGTGCTGACCACGTTGCACAGATTGTAACCTTCGGTACAATGGCGGCGAGAGCGGCAATCAGAGATGTGGGCCGTGTATTAGGTTTACCTTATGCTGTCGTTGATGAAGTTGCGAAACTGATACCTCAGGAGCTTAAAATTACCATTGACAAGGCTCTTAAAATGTCAAATGAGCTTCGCGGTCTTTATGAGAGTAATGATGATGTAAAAAAACTAATTGATATTTCAAAAAAAGTGGAAGGTATGCCTCGTCATGCTTCTACACACGCGGCGGGTGTAGTTATTACCAGAGACCCTGTTTCGTCTTATGTACCACTGGCTGTAAACGATGAGAGTGTTGTGACCCAGTTTACAATGGTTACCCTTGAACAGCTTGGTCTGCTCAAAATGGATTTTTTAGGTCTCAGAACCCTTACTGTTATTAACGATGCTGTACAGATGGTCCGAAAAAATGTGTCTGATTTTTCAGTAGAGGATATTCCGTTAAACGACAAAGCTACTTTTGATATGCTTTCTGACGGACGAACTGATGGTGTGTTTCAGTATGAATCTGCCGGTATGAGAAGTGTTCTTACTCGCCTTAAGCCCTCGTCACTTGAAGATCTTATTGCTGTAATTTCTCTTTACAGACCCGGTCCTGCTGATTCGATTGACACCTATATTCATAACAGGCACCATCCTGAAGATACGGTATACAAAACTGAGCTTGTGCGTGATATTCTCGATGTTACCTACGGATGTATGGTTTATCAGGAGCAGGTAATGCAGATTTGCCGTAAAATCGCAGGCTACTCCTACGGAAGAGCCGACCTCGTCCGCAGAGCTATGAGTAAGAAAAAGCTCGATGTTATGGAAAAGGAAAGACATAACTTCATTTATGGGTTAAAAAATGAAAAGGGAGAAACTGAATGTGCAGGTGCTCTTGCAAACGGTGTCAGTGAAGAAACTGCTAATGCAATATTTGATGAAATGTCTAATTTTGCCAAATATGCTTTCAATAAGTCTCACGCAGCCGCTTATGCTTATATTTCCTATCAGACTGCATGGCTAAAGGCACACTATCCCTGTGAGCTTATGGCGGCTACACTTACGAGTGTGCTTGATTCATCAGTAAAAGTTTCAGGTTATATAGCAGAGTGTACGAGAATAGGTATCAAGGTCCTCGCACCTAATATCAACAGCAGCTATGAAGGCTTCACTGTAAAAAACGGACAGATTCGTTTCGGTCTTCTAGCTATTAAAAATCTCGGCAGAAACTTCATCAAAACAATAATTGATAACCGTGAGCAGGGTGGAAAATACACTTCGTTCTACACCTTCTGTAAAAGAGTATACTCAAGAGAATTTAACCGCCGAGCTGTGGAAAGCCTCATAAAATGCGGAGCCTGTGACGGACTTGACCTTAACCGCAGGCAGATGCTTTATATGCTTCCGCTCATTATCAGCGAACTTGATGCGGATAAAAACCGTAATGTAGTCGGGCAGATTGGTTTCTTTGATGCAGACTCAGGTTTTTCTTTTGAGAGTGAAATGACTGCGCCGAATCTTGAGGAGCTTCCGAAAAATGAGCTTCTGGCTTATGAAAAGGAAATAACGGGACTTTATATATCAGGTCATCCGATGGATGAATATGCCTCTCTTACTCGAAAACTCAGCTGTGACAGCATTTCAGAAATACTGGAAAACAATGATGGATTCAATGCTAAGTACAAAGACAATGCTTCAGCAAAGATTTTCGGTATAGTAACACGTGTTGAGAAAAAAATTACAAAGAACAATTCAACTATGTGCTTTATCGAGATAGAAGACATAGGTGCATCCATTGAGTGTATTGTTTTTTCGAAGCTTTACGCTGACAGAATTAACCATCTTAAAGCAGGAAATATTCTTCTTATCAGAGGCCGTCTCAGCTTGCGTGAGGACAGGGAGCCGTCGCTGATATGCGAAAGCATAGAGCCAAATCCGAAGAATCTTTACAAGGAGATCAGTGCTGATGAAAGGTATGTTACTGTAATTCTGAACGGAAATGACATAAAAACTCTTGATAAGTTAAAGATATTAACCGAACTTTTCAGTGGAACCGTGCCGCTTTATATTAAATATAATAATATCGTGGACAGCGAAAAAATCGGAACGGTAAAATGGTGTAAAGAAATAGAAAAAGAGCTTGTGTATATGTCTGAATGCGGCATCTTGTCATATCAGCGTAAGTAGTAATGTAAAAATATGGAAACGGTGTCGATTTTTTGAATTAACCTTGACTTTTATACAAATTTGTGTATAATATTTCTAAATGTTTAATCAGTATATAATTCATCAATTATGATGTCAGGAGGACGTAATAATGCTTAAAACTATTGGTGTTTTAACAAGCGGCGGCGACGCACCGGGTATGAATGCTGCCATCAGAGCGGTAGTTCGTGCAGGCTGTGAACTCGGTATGAAGGTTTACGGTATCAGAAGAGGCTATAACGGTCTTATGGACGATGATATGTATGAAATGAATCTTCGTTCAGTTTCTGATATTATCAACAGAGGCGGTACGATTCTTTATTCTGCCAGATCTTCTCGTTTCAAAACTGAAGAAGGTATGCAGGCAGCTATTGATACCTGCAAAAAAAGAGGTATTGAGGGTCTTGTAGTAATCGGTGGTGACGGTTCCTTCAGAGGTGCCAGAGACCTTTCCTTAAGAGGTATTCCTTGTGTTGCTATTCCCGGTACTATTGATAATGATATCGGATGCTGTGATTATACAATCGGTTATGATACAGCTATGAATACAGTTATGCAGATGGTTGACAGAATCAGAGATACTGCTGAATCTCACGACCGCTGTGCTGTTGTAGAAGTAATGGGTAGAGGTGCAGGTTATCTTGCCCTTTCTTCCGGTATTGCCTGCGGCGCTACATCTATTCTTATCCCTGAGGTTCCTTACGATTTCGAGCGTGATGTAATCGAAAGAATGAAGAGAACACAGAAAAGCAACAAGGTTCACTTTGTTATTCTTGTTTCAGAAGCCATCGGCGGTGTAGAAGAAATGGCAAAGAGAATTCAGAGTGAGACAGGCGTTGAAGCACGTGCAACTATTCTCGGTCACGTACAGAGAGGCGGTTCACCTACTGCTAAAGACAGAATAGTAGCAAGTCAGATGGGTTATCACGCTGTTCAGCTTCTTAAGCAGGGTATAGGTAACCGTGTTGTTGCTATCAAAAAAGAAACAATTAAGGATTTTGACATTTTTGAAGCATTAGGTATGAAAAATTCAGTGGACCTTGATATGTACAAAATGGCTCTTGAAATTTCTATCTGATTCGATTTAAAAAGATAAAATTTATGGGAGGTCCTATTTTGACGGATCTCCCGTTTTTAGTTTTATTGACTGTGAGGAAATGAAAATGGCTGAAAAAGATATACAGAAGGCAAAGAAATCATTGCCTGACCATTCTCATAATTTTCACCGACAGCATATGCGTGAAAGATTTCGTGAAGCAGGTTTCAGGGGTATGGCCGACCATAATGTGTTGGAAATGCTTTTGTTTTTCGGTATTCCGCGCAGAGATACAAACCTCCTTGCACATGAACTGATAAACACCTTCGGTAGTTATGCTGATGTTTTTGATGCTAATATTCATGATCTGATGAAGGTCAAGGGTATGACGGAAACGGCTGCCTATTTAATAAAAATGGTGATACCTTTTTACAGCAGATATGTTGAAAACTTAAAAAAGCGTGAGCCGACTCCTACGAATCCGAAGGATATAGCTGACTATCTCCGGCCGAAATATCACGAAGGGAGCTGCCGAGAAAGAGTGTTTGTTCTCTGTTATGACAGCTCAGGACATCTTATTACATGCAGACTTCTTAGTGAAGGTGATATATGTTCATCTGCTTTTGATATAAGAGAGTTCGGCAGAATTGTTCTGGAAACAAACTGTTCGAGTGTTATTATTTCTCATAATCATCCTCATTCCATTCCTTTGCCGTCTAAGGATGACATAAGAGTCACACGTGCGGTTGTTGAACTTCTCGATATGTTCAAGGTTAGGCTGAAGGATCATATTATCGTCTGTGACGACGGTTATTTTTCAATGGCAAATGAAAGACAAACTTTGCCTTTGTTTTATCCGATAGATCGACTCGAAGAAGTAATAAAAGAGAAAAATCTTGATTAAATTTTACAATATTTACTCGAAAAATTTTAATTTTCGTTTTATAATAATATATATAAGAACTGATTTTGGAGAGTTAATATGGCAGATAAGGTAATTGTAGTCGGTGCCGGAGCGGCGGGGCTTATGGCTTCGGGCGTGGCTTCCGAAAGAGGAAAAGAAGTAATACTTATCGAGAAAAACGATAAACCTGCGAGAAAAGTTATGATTACGGGAAAAGGAAGATGTAATGTTACCAATAACTGTAATCTTATAAACGACCTTATTGCAAATGTGCCCACAAACGGCAGGTTTTTATACAGTGCATTTTCTCGCTTTATGCCCTCAGATACTATCGATTTTTTCGAAGACATGGGAGTTGCTCTTAAGGTTGAAAGAGGCGACAGGGTTTTTCCTGAGAGCGATAAGGCATCTGATATTGTTGACGCATTGAATACATTCAGTCAGGATGCAGGTGTTAAAAGGATTAAAGGTACTGTCAAAGAATTACTCATTGAAGATTCAATTGTCAGAGGTGTGATTCTTGACGATGGAAAAGAAATATCTGCTGATAAAGTTATTATTGCTACGGGTGGTGCCTCGTATCCTTTGACGGGATCTACAGGCGATGGCTACAGATTTGCAGAACAGGCAGGCCACACAGTAACCGATATCAAGCCTTCATTGGTCCCTCTCGTGTGTCATGAGGGTTTCTGTATGGACTTGCAGGGTCTTTCTTTTAGAAATGTGGAAATCTCAGTTATTGACACTGAAAGCTATAAGGAAATTTATAAGGATTTCGGTGAAATGCTTTTCACTCATTTCGGTGTTTCCGGTCCGCTTATTCTGAGTGCGAGTTCACATATGAAGGAAATAAAGGAAAGAAAATATGAAATTCATATTGATCTGAAACCGGCTCTTTCTTATGAACAGCTTGACAAAAGAATACAAAGAGATTTTCTTGAAAATTCAAACAAAAACTTTATAAACGCCCTCGATGCTCTTTTGCCAAAAAAACTTGTACCTGTAATAGTAAAACTTTCAGGAATAAAGCCTTCGGTTAAGGTGAATCAGATTACCAAAGAAATGAGAGCGAAACTTGTTAATATTCTCAAGGATATGAAGGTGACTGTTCTCAGGTTCAGACCGATAGAGGAGGCTATTATTACTTCCGGCGGTGTAAGCATTAAGGAAATTGACCCGAAAACTATGGAATCGAAGATTTGCAAAGGTTTGCATTTTGCCGGAGAGGTCATAGATGTTGATGCCTATACGGGCGGATTTAATTTGCAGATTGCATTTTCTACAGGCAGACTTGCCGGTGAGAGTGTATAATATTAAGGAGATAGAATTATGAATAAAGTAATTAATGTAGCAATTGACGGCCCTGCAGGAGCAGGAAAAAGCACCATTTCAAAGGCTGCTGCCGCGAAACTCGGATATATATATATTGATACGGGCGCGCTTTACAGAACTGTTGGTGTAAATGCTCTGAGACAAGGTGTTGACGTAAAAGCCGCCGATGCAGTTATTTCAACTCTTACCGATGACCTGAAAATCGAACTTAAATTCATTGACGGTGAGCAGAGAATGTTTCTGGGCGGTGAAGATGTTTCCCGGGAAATCAGAACTCCTGAGGCTTCTATGGCAGCTTCTGCGGTTTCAGCTATTCCTGAGGTGAGAAAATATCTCTTCGATTTACAGAAAAACCTTGCTAAAAGTAATAACTGTATAATGGACGGCAGAGACATCGGCACCGTAGTTCTTCCTGATGCCGACGTTAAAATTTTCCTTACGGCTTCTCCTGAGGCAAGAGCAAAAAGAAGGTATCTTGAACTCAATGAAAAAGGTATAGATGCCAGATACGAAGATGTTCTTGCTGATATGATTGAACGTGATTATAATGATTCACACAGAGCGATTGCCCCGTTAAAGCAGGCTGATGATGCGGTTCTGGCTGATACCGGTGAGCTTGATTTACAGCAGTCAATAGATTTAATAATTAGTATAATTGAGGGTAAAATATAAGTAAAACATGTTAAGGGTTGATTTGCTTGTATTTTGATTATTTTGAAAATGTTAAGGAGCATAAGATGTATTATGCAGGAAAATATACCGCTAAGGCATTATCTTATGTAACGTATAAAAAACTTATAGTCAAAGGCAGGGAAAACATTCCTATGAAAGGCCCCTTGATTATTGCGTCAAACCATATTGCCTTTTCCGATCCTGCCATAATTGTTGCAAACTGCCCCAGAACAGTGCATTTTATGGCTAAAAGCGAACTGTTCGAGAGTCGTTTGAAATCTCTGTTTATGAGACAGATGAATGCTTTTCCGGTCAAACGTAATTATTATGACCGTGCAGCGCTCCGACGTGCAAAGGATATTCTTGACAGAGGGTGGGTTCTTGGTATTTTTCCCGAGGGAAGAAGAGTGAGAAACTCTCCGCCTACGGAATCAAAAAAAGGTGTGGCATATCTTGCAAAATTTACCGGTGCTGATGTTCTTCCTGTATGTATTTACAGAAATCCTGATGATACATCACGTTGGCATGGTCTGATTTTGTCTTACGGCGAAGTAATCAGAAATGCTGACCTGGCCTTCGGAACCAAAAGCAAGTCACAGGAGCTTGATGACGCTTCGATATTTATTATGAATAAAATCAAAGATTTATGGGAGGCAGAAAATGAGCGTTACGGTAGCTGAAACAGCCGGTTTTTGTTTTGGCGTTGACAGGGCAGTTAATCTTGTTTACAAAATGATAGATGAAGGCAGAAAGGTATGCACTCTTGGTCCGATAATCCATAATCCGCAGGTTATTGAAGATCTTGAAAGCAGGGGAGTAAAGATAGTTTCACTTCCCGATGAGGTGCCGACAGATTATGAGGTGGTTATTAGGGCTCACGGAGTACCGAAGAAAACAATCTCACGTCTTAATGAATTATCATTAAGATATACTGATGCTACATGCCCTTATGTTTTGAAAATTCATAATCTGATTAAAAAGCATTCATACGAAAACAATGTAATTTTAATCGCCGGTGACGAAAATCATCCTGAGGTTTGTGGCTTCAGAAGTTACTGTAAAGGTGAGTCTTTTGTGTTCAAAAACACAGACGAGCTTACTGAATTACTTAAAAGTAATTCTTGTTTAGAAAATAAAGAAATTGTTTTTGTGGCACAAACGACTTTTTCGGTAAAAGAATGGAAAAAATGTGCAGAAATTATTCAAAAACTATGTACAAATTCGATTTCTTTTGATACAATATGTAGAGCAACTCAAAACAGACAGGAAGAGGCTGACAGGTTGTCGCGGGAAGTTGACTGTATGCTTATAGTCGGCGGACGTTTCAGTTCGAATACCGTTAAGCTTCAGAATGTCTGCAGTGAAAACTGTAGGACTTATCTAATCGAAAGAGCGGAAGAGTTAAAAAATATAGATTTTACTGGTTGTAAAAAAATTGGTATAACAGCGGGTGCTTCCACACCTGCACGTATAATAAAGGAGGTTGAAGTCATTATGACCGAAAACTTTAATGAACAAAAAATCACAAAGGAGACACAGGATCAGGAGCTGTTCTTTGCAGCCGTTGATAGCATTGACGATACAAGTGATAACCCCAATGTTGTTGGTATTGTTGTTGGCATTGCACCCAACGAGATTCAAGTTGACATTGGCAGAAAATACGCCGGTTTCATCCCTGTTGAAGAATACAGTAATGATCCCACCGCTGATCCCTCAAAGGAACTCAAGATCGGCGACGAGCTCAATCTCATTATCATGAAAACAAATGATAATGAAGGCACCATGAAACTTTCCAAGCGTCTTTACGACAGAAGAGCTTCATGGAAAAACATCGTAGCAGCTAAGGAAAACGACGAAGTTCTTGAAGCAGTTGTTTCCGAAGTTGTCAGAGGCGGTGTTATTGTTTACCCCTTAGGCGCAAGAGTATTTATCCCTGCTTCTCTCACAGGTCTCGGTAAGGATGAGGACCTCTCTCAGCTTCTCAAGCAGACTGTTAAGTTCAGACTTATCGATCTTGATGAGCAGAAGAGACGTGTTGTAGGTTCTGTTCGTGCTGTTCTCAGAGAGGAACGCAAGGCAGCTACCGAAGCATTCTGGGCTGACATTGCTGAAGGTCAGGAATTCACAGGTACTGTTAAGTCACTTACAAACTACGGTGCTTTTGTTGATCTTGGCGGCGTTGACGGTATGGTACATATTTCCGAGCTTTCTTGGAAGAGAATTAAGCATCCTTCCGAAATAGTGAATGTTGGCGATACTGTTAAGGTTTACATCAAAGCTCTCGATACCGAAAAGAGAAAGATTTCTCTCGGTTATAAGAGAGTAGAAGACAATCCTTGGGAAATCTTCAAGAGAGATTATGAGGTTGGCTCTGTCGTTGAAGCAACTGTTGTTGGTCTCACAACCTTCGGTGCATTTGCAAGAATCATCGACGGCGTTGAAGGTCTTATTCACATTTCTCAGATTGCTAACCGTCACATTGCTTCTCCGAAGGAAGTTCTTTCAATTGGTGATGTTGTAACAGTTAAGATCACAGATGTTGATTATGACAAACATCGTATCAGCCTTTCCATTCGTGTTCTTCTTGAGCCCGAAGCAGTTGAAGAAACTGTTGAGGAAGTTGCTGAAGAAGCTGTGGAAGAAACAGCTGAGGAAGCAGCTGAGTAATTAAATAGTGAAGCGGTACATCGTCAGATGTACCGCTAATTTTTTGATTGTTTTGCAAAAAAATCCTGACACGAATTCTGTCAGGATTTTCTTTAGTTTTATTTAAGGTCGTATTTTTCGATATATTCCTGAATTTTCTGTATAGGATTAAGGAAGGGGCTTACTGATCTGTCATGATTAAGAGTATCAATAATGAGTGCAACATATTTTGACATATCAACTGAGTAATACCATTCTTTTTCAAGAAGCTCAGGAGTCTGATAAATCAGGTTTGTAGTGAAGATTTTATCAAAGATACCTTCTGCGTAAGCCTTATCAAATCTTTCAAGACCTGATGAGAAGAGACCGAAGGAAGAGAAGACAAAGATTCTTTTGGCTTTAAGACTCTTAAGCTGCTTGCAGACATCTATCATAGAGTCGCCGCTTGAAATCATATCGTCAACTACAATAACATCTTTACCTTCCACATTGTCACCGAGGAACTCGTGTGAAATGATGGGGTTTCTGCCATCAACAATTTTTGTAAAGTCTCTGCGCTTATAGAACATACCCAGTTCAACACCGAGAACCTGTGAGTAGTATACGCATCTGCCCATACCGCCTTCGTCGGGAGAAATCATCATTGTATTTTCGGGTCTGAATTTAATATCGTTGTTGAGACTTTTTGCGATAGCTTTAATCATCTGATAAGTGGGGGATACACTTTCAAAACCAATTCTTATAGAGTTCTGAACTCTGGGATCGTGTGCATCAAAGGTGATGATATTACTTACGCCCATATTTTCGAGTTCCTGAAGAGCGAGAGCACAGTCAAGAGATTCTCTGGCTGAGCGTCTGTGCTGTCTGCCTTCGTAAAGCATCGGCATAATAACTGTAATTCTCTTTGCTTTACCTGCACAGGCTGAAATTACTCTTTTAAGATCAGCAAAATGATCGTCAGGACTCATCGGCACCATAAGAGGTTCGCCGTTAGCATCCTTGAGGTCATACATTTTGTATTTAACGCTGTAATTGAAGCAGTCAGTGATGATGAAAAGGTCGTAACCACGGATGGACTCGTTGATAACACCTTTACCTTCACCGGTTGAAAAACGCGGAAAAACAGCATTAATTATATATGATTCTCTGTGATAACCTTTGAGATGAAGATTATCATCGTCTTGCTGGAATTTTGCTCTGCATTCCAAAATCTGATCGCTTACTTTTTTAGCTAACTCTTCACAACCTCGCATTGCGATAATACCGAGACGGCCCTGTGGGATTGTATCAAGGTATTCAATTAATGAATTAGACATTTTAAAATTACCCCCATATTTTACATCTTGATTCGACATATTGTCTGTCATTATATATTTTACTGTTTTTTGTTTACATTTCAATAGATTTGTGCAAAAATCAACATAGAATTATATTCAAGATTTATGGTCTCTTTTGTGCAAAATCACAAATTGTACACATTATATTGAATTTTTTATTTGTTTACTATATGCACGTCCATCTGATTATAGGGAATTGTAATACCGTTTTTGTCAAAGGCTATTTTTACATCTTCCTGCATTGCGTAGTATACATCCCAATAATCAGAACCTGAACACCAAATTTTTGATACAAGGCTGAGTGAATGCGCTTCATGCGAATTAACATAGACAACAGGTTCCGGATCAGAAAGAATTTTACTGTTAGCCTTGATAACATCAAGTATTACATTTTTTGCAATTTGAATATCATCTGTATAACTTATTGAGAACAGAAGATCAACACGTCTTGTGTCTTCAGCGGAGTAATTTATAATATGGTTAGTAGTAATGTGTGAATTTGGAATAATAATTTTTTTGTTGTCCACAGTTTTTATAACCGTGTTCATAAAACGTATATCAGCAACAGAACCTGAAATACCGTTAATTTCTACAAAATCACCGGTTTTGAACGGATGGTTAATGAGAATCTGTATACCGCTTGCGAACTGAGCAACACTGTCCTGTAAGCCTATACCTGCCGCAAGACCCGCGCCGCCGAGCGCAACAAATATTGAGTTGACATCATAAAACATTGAAACTGCAAAGAGTATAAAAATAAATTTAATTCCCACAGATACAAAACGTCTGATAAAGTTGTATACTGAAGGGTCAACATGGTTAGCACTGAGAGCCTTTACAATAATTTTTGATGCCAGCTTTGCCAGAACAAATCCCATAACGACAAGAACTACTGCTATTATTATTGATGGCAGTGAAGAGATGAGTTTATTGATAATATCCCATTCTTCCCATAAAGAGCTTATGTTGTTAACGGCTTCTGAAGCATCGACAAACTGTCCGTTTTCATCGAGCAAGGGATTATAAATAGTAGTGGGCTCGCTTGTTTCTGCGATGGTAGTAGCAGTCAATAAAACAGATTTTAGTAAATTTTTCATATTGAAATCCTCCTTTTCCGTTTAAATAATAGCATAAAAATTTTCTGATTTCAATTTATTGATGTAATTTTCTTGACAAATGAATGAAATATACTTATAATTTGAAAATGAATTTCATTTTCATTTTTTGAGGTGCTATTATGAACGGTACTTATAAAACTAAGCAGAAAAAATTTATTGAAAATTTTCTTAAAGAAAATATCGGAAGACAGTTTACATGTGACGAAATTTCTGATGAACTTAGAATAAAAGGAACTCCCGTAGGAAAAACAACAGTCTACAGATATGTGGAAAAATTAGTCTCCGAAGGTAAGGCTAGAAAGATTACGGACGGAATAAATAAAAGTGCACAGTTTCAGTATATCGATGAAAATATGGACTGTCACAGTCACATGCATCTTAAATGTCTGAAATGCGGTGAGTTTATACACTTAGGCTGTGATTTTTTAAGCGGAGTAAATGAGCACATATATGAACATCACCGTTTCAAAGTTGATAACTCAAAAACGGTTCTTTTCGGCTTGTGTGAGAAATGTGCGGAATGAAACGGGGGATGAAATTATGTCTTTAATCAGTTGCAAAAATGTATATCTAAGTTATGAAAATAACAGTGTCATAGAAAATCTTAATTTTACTGTTGAAGAGGGAGACTATCTTTGTATTGTAGGCGAAAACGGAAGCGGAAAAAGTACTCTTATCAAGTCAATACTCGGACTTAAGGAAACGGCTCACGGACATCTGCATATGGGTGACGGTCTTGTTTCAAAGGAAATAGGATATCTACCTCAGCAAACTACTGCTCAGAAGGATTTTCCGGCGAGTGTGTACGAGGTTGTTTTGTCCGGTTGCATTTCACATAAAAACCGTAGATGTTTCTTCGGTTCGAAGGAAAAATCAATTGCGATTGAAAATATGAAAAAACTCGATATACTTGAGTTAAAAAAGAGATGCTATCGTGAGCTTTCCGGAGGACAGCAGCAGAGAGTGTTATTAGCCAGAGCTCTTTGTGCAGGGAAGAAGATGCTTTTACTTGATGAACCCGTAACAGGACTCGACCCGATAGTTACGATGGAGCTTTACAGTCTTATAAACAGAATCAACAAAGAACTCGGTGTTACAATCATTATGGTTTCCCACGATTTGCACGCTGCAGCAGCAAATGCTGACCATATACTTCATCTTAATAAAACCGACAGTTTTTTCGGAACTGTTAAGGAGTATCTGAAATCTGATATTTATAAAAAATTCGGAGGTGAAGAACAGGTATGAGCGATGCATTAAGTTTAATTTTCAGTCACGATTTTTTGATAAGAGCTTTGATTGTAGGCGTTCTTATTTCTCTTTGTTCAGCACTTCTCGGTGTCAGTATCGTTCTCAAAAGATTTTCTATGATCGGTGACGGCCTTTCTCATGTCGGCTTTGGTGCTATGGCTATAGCTTGCGCAGCAAACGTGGCACCGCTTTATTTCGCTTTACCAATTGTTATCGGTGCCGCTTTTTTGCTTTTGAGAATGAGCGAAAGAGGAAAAATCAAGGGTGATGCTGCTATTGCACTGATTTCAACCGGTGCTCTTGCCGTGGGCGTAATGGCGACTTCTGTCACTACAGGAATGAATGTGGACATTTATAATTATATGTTCGGAAGTATTCTTACAATGACGAAAAGCGATGTTACTATAAGCACGGTTCTTTCGGTTGTTGTAATTGGACTTTTTATTGTTTTTTATAATGAGATTTTTGCCGTTACTTTTGATGAAAGCTTTGCAAAAGCCACCGGTACAAAGACCTCCCTTTATAATATGCTGATAGCAGGACTTACAGCGGTTACTATTGTAATCGGTATGCGTATGATGGGGGCTTTGCTTATATCTTCCCTTATTATTTTTCCGACTGTAACTTCGATGAGAGTGTGTAAAAGCTTCAGAAGTGTTATTATTACGAGTATTATGGTATCGTTTTTTTGTTTTGTTTCAGGATTACTGATTTCCGTTAAGTATGAAACACCGACCGGAGCTTCAGTTGTATGCTTTAATATATTTTTATTCGTTGCGTTATCAGTTGTAAAATTAATCACTGACAAATCGTTCTTCGGAAAAGACTTGATAAAAAAGCTCCTTTCTGTTTTCACAAGTCTTATTTTTGTGTCTGTTTATTTATTTGTAATGTTATCAGGTGATGTTTCCTTCGCTAAGAAAAACTATAAAATTACCGTTGTAACCACTGCGTTTGCACAGTATGATTTTGCACGGAATGTAGTAGGGGAAAAAGGTGAGGTAATTATGCTTCTGTCTCCCGGTGAAGAAAGTCATACTTACGAGCCGACCCCTGCGGATATTCTAAAAATCAAAGAATGCGATCTGTTTGTTTACGGCGGCGGAGAATCGGAAAAGTGGGTTGACAGTATACTTGAGTCCTTTGACAATGAATTTATGACAGTCAAGATGATGGATGTAGTGTCTGATTTACACGAAGAAGAGCATACAGATGAGTTAGATCACAATCATTCTGATGAGAATGAATATGATGAACACGTGTGGACCTCACCTTTTAACGCAATAAAGATTACCGAAGCTATTTGTGATGCGATAGTTAAAACTGACCGTATAAATGCTGATTATTACGAAAAAAACACGGTGTCTTTCGTAGAAGAACTAAAAAAACTTGACAGTGCGTTCAGAAGTGCTCTTGCTGACACTGAAAAAGAGTATATTGTTATCGGAGACAGGTTTCCGCTCAGATATCTTACAGAAAGATATAACATTGAATATTATTCAGCCTTTCCCGGATGTTCGGCTCAGACAGAAGCAAATCCGGTTACGATTGCAGATTTAATCGATAAGGTTCAATCTGACGGTATTTTTGCAGTGTTCAAGGTCGATCTTGGCAACGGTAAGATTGCTGATTCAATTGCGGAGGTTACCGGAGCGGAAGTAAGAACTTTATATTCATGTCACATTATTTCAGCGGAAGATTATGAAAATGGTGAAGGATATATAAGTCTTATGGAGAGAAATCTTGATAATATTGTCTTTGCGATGAAATGAGTAAAGTTCAAAAAATTAAAAGTTTATATGTTGATTTAATTTGTTGATTGTTGTATAATCAACTGAATTATTAGTAAATCAAAGGAATTGATTAAATGGCGATAAATGTAGTTTACAAAAATATACCCACTGTTGCACTGCGCGGAATAGTTGTTTTTCCGGGTATGCGACTGCATTTTGATGTGGGAAGAAAGAAGTCAATAGAAGCTATAAAGGAAGCTATGAGCAGTGAGCAGAAAATCTTTCTTGTGACTCAGAAAGATATTTCTGTTAATGATCCCGTATGTGAGGATTTATATAACATCGGTGTGATTGCTACCGTAAAGCAGGTTATTAAGGCTCCCGAAACTGATTTTATGCGCGTTGTTGTTGAGGGTGTATGCAGAGCCTCTGTTGATAGTTTTATTGACTTTTCACCGTATATTTCTGCTAATGTAAAAGAAAAGAAAAGCAGATTAGTCAAATCTTATGACGGTACTGAAACTGAAGCTCTTATCCGTAAGGTAAAGGACGCCTTTGATGAGTATCTTCAGCTTATGGCAAGAGATGTAGAGGATGTAGCTGCCCGTGTATTCTTTTCGGAAAATCCTTCCGAAATTGCAGATATTGTTGCGGGGAATACTATTCACAATTTCAAAGACAGACAGGAGCTTCTTGAAGAACTCAACCCTGTTTTGCGACTTTATAAGCTTTATGCAATGCTTGTAAACGAAGTGAATGTGCTCAGAATCGAAAATGATATCGAAGATAAAGTTGAAATGCAGATGGAAAAAAATCAGCGTGAATACTATCTTCGCGAAAAGATTAAAACAATTTCAGAAGAGCTTGGCGAGCATGAAGACACTTTAAGTGAGATTCAGAAATACAGAGAAAAGATTCTTAAACTTGCTTGTAATGACGAAATAAGAGACAAGCTCTCTTCAGAGTGTGACAAACTTTCAAAACTTCAGAGCGGCGGAGCAGATGCTTCAATTGTCAGAACTTACCTTGATACTGCTCTAAATCTGCCTTTTGGTTCATATACCGAGGATTGTCTCGAACTCGTCAGAGCGAGAAAAGTTCTGGATGAAGACCATTACGGACTCAGCAAGATAAAGGAGCGCTTTATTGAGATGATGGCCGTCAGGATGCGCTCTGAAAACCTTAAAGGTAATATTATTTGTCTTGTGGGTCCTCCGGGCGTCGGTAAGACTTCAATAGTTCGCTCTGTCGCAAGAGCTATGAACAGGAAGTATGTGCGTCTTTCTCTTGGCGGTGTCAGCGATGAGGCAGAAATCAGAGGTCACAGAAAAACTTATGTCGGAGCAATGCCGGGTAGAATCGTAAATGCCCTTACCCAGGCGAAAACCTTCAATCCGATTATTCTGCTCGATGAAATAGATAAATTGGGTAAAGATTATAAAGGTGATCCTGCCTCAGCGATGCTCGAGGTTCTCGATCCTGAGCAGAATTTCAGCTTCAGGGATAATTATATGGAATTTCCTATTGATCTAAGCAAGGTTCTCTTTATAACGACAGCAAACGATGTTTCCACCATACCTCAGCCTCTCTATGACAGAATGGAGGTTATCGAGCTTTCAAGCTATACACCTGAAGAAAAGTTCCGTATAGCTAAAGACCATCTTATTAAAAAACAGATTGCTATGCACGGAATGAACGGTAAGGATATTCGTTTTGCTGACAGTGCGGTAAGATTACTCATAGATTCTTATACCCGTGAAGCCGGTGTCAGACGTCTCGAGCAGACTATTGCTAAAATCTGCCGTAAGGCTGTAGTAAGGTTAAATGAGGATGCTGTCGGAAGAGTTACCGTAAACTGTGATGTTGTCAAAGAATTTCTCGGTCCTGAGAAATACAGAAAAGACAAACTTCTCCCTAAAGACAGCATAGGTGTCGTTAACGGTCTTGCATGGACAAGTGTTGGCGGCGAAATGCTTCAGGTTGAGGCTGTTATTATGGACGGAAACGGTCAGCTTGAATTAACCGGTTCTCTCGGCGATGTTATGAAGGAGTCAGCGAAGGCGGCTTTCAGTTATATAAAAAGCACTGCTGATAAATACGGAATAGATGTTTCTGCCCTCGGTAAAAAGAATGTACACATTCATGTTCCTCAGGGTGCTGTTCCGAAAGACGGTACTTCGGCAGGTGTTACCATAGCTACAGCACTTCTTTCTGTTCTGACAGGTAAAAATGTAGACCGTAAAATTGCAATGACAGGTGAAATTACTCTTACAGGCAGAGTATTGCCCATAGGCGGTCTCAAGGAAAAGTCAATGGCTGCATACAAGGCCGGAGTTAAAAAAATTATAATTCCCGAAGATAATCTCAGCGATTTATGGGAAATTGATGATGTTATAAAGGAAAATATCGAATTTATCGGTGTAAACAGACTTGATGATGTATTTTTGTCTGCTGTCAAAGGTATTGCTTTTACCGAACAGAAAAGCAAGGTCAAGTTTGCGCCTCACGATATAATAATTAACGGTAGAAGGGGTGAAGCTGATGAGATACGATAATGCTGTTTTTGAAACTTCCTTCGGTGTTGCGTCACAGCTGAAAAAGTCTGATTTACCTGAAATTGCTTTTTCTGGAAAATCAAATGTAGGTAAAAGCTCTCTGCTTAATAAGATTTTAGGCAGAAAAAGTATAGCAAGAGTTAGTTCAATGCCCGGGAAAACAGTTACGATAAATTTTTTTAAACTGGATAACTGCAGGTTTGTTGACCTTCCGGGTTACGGATATGCCAAGGTATCTCACAGTGAAAAACTCAGATGGGCCGAACTTATGGAAACGTATTTTTCTTCAGGCAGAGATATTCGTCTTGTTGTTCAGCTGATTGATATGCGTCATAAGCCCTCCGAACAGGATCTCGATATGATAGAGTATATGAACGCCAATAATATTCCTTTTATTGTTGCTTTGACAAAGTGTGACAAGCTTAATAAAACGGAACGTATGAATCAGCTTGAAATGATTTGCGGTATACTTGCAAAATACGGAGAAATAAGCGTTGTACCTTTTTCTGCACTTAAGGGCGAGGGTACGGATGAATTAAGACAACTCATTGAAAAGGCTTTGAACTGAAGAGGTGATAGGATTTGAAAAATATTTTTGTCAGCAGTCTGAAACGCAATCCGATTATTGCCGGCGTTAAGGATGTTTCCGAGCTTCAGAATGCTTTGGATTCTGAATGTGAAGTAATTTTTCTTCTTTGCGGTAATATCTTTAACCTTAAAGAGTGTGTCCTTAAAGCAAAAGAACACAATAAAATTATCTTTATTCACGTTGATCTTATTGAGGGGCTATCACGTGACAGTGTTTCTCTGAAATATATCAGTGAAGAGATTAAGCCTGACGGTATCATTTCCACAAAGAATAATCTGCTTAAGGTTGCAAAATCACTTGGTATGCTTACCGTGCAGAGAATATTTATAATTGACTCCCTTTCCATCGATACAGCTATTAAGGCTTCTCAGATGATTAATCCCGATGCTATTGAAATAATGCCGGGAATAATGCCGAGAATCACTAAGAAAATCAGCTCTTCTCTGGAAGTTCCTGTTATAGTCGGCGGCCTTGTAAGTTATGAAGAGGAAATTAGTATGGCTCTCGATAGCGGAGCTTTAGGTGTATCTACTTCATCAAAGAAATTATGGAGATGATGATTATGAATAAAATCAGAAAATATGAAAGCAAGGATAAAGAAAACCTCAGGAAAATATGTATCGAAACTTCGGGCCTTCCTACCGAAACCGAAAAAGACAGGGATTTTTTATATCTGATGTTTAATGATTATTATTCTGAGGTTGAACCCGAAAACATTTTGGTTGCAGTCAACGACAATAACGAGGCTGTCGGATATATCCTTTGCGCTGAGGATTTTGACAGATACTTGTCAGTATTTAAAAAATCATATCTGCCCCGTATTAAGCAACTGGGATTTAAATATTATTCAATGGCTCTCGGTGAAATCGTGATTCACAGGATTTTTTCAAAAAAGCATAAGGCTCATCTCCACATTGATATTTTAAGCGAATGTCAGGGGAAAGGAACTGGAACTGCTCTTATGAACGGTCTTAAAGAGCACCTTAAAGAAAAAGGCGTTAATTCGCTGATGCTTTCCTGCGGAATGGGTAATAAGCTCGCTATTAAATTTTACAAAAAGAATAATTTCAGGCTTCACAGGAATATTATGGGAAGCTGCATTATGATTTGTGAATTTTAATGTATAAGCGTAATTTATCGGGCAAAAATACTCTTAAAAGGAGTTGATAATATATGCTTGATAAAATTGCGTTGATACTTACGATAATCGGCGGTGTTAACTGGGGACTCATCGGTATTTTTCAGTTTGACCTTGTTGCCTGGATTTTCGGCAGTCAGAGCTCTATAATTGCCAGAATTATCTATACGGTAATCGCTCTTGCCGCTATCTGGTGCGTTTCGCTTTTATTTCACGACTGCGGAAGAACGGTCAGAGAAACGGAATAAGTCGCCGCTTGGTACTAAGTAATAATTAAGCAAACAGGTGTTTGAAGTTTTGACTTCATATGCCTGTTTTTCTTTATATTTGTATTGATTTTTGCAAGTGTTTAGGATATAATTATTAAGATTATAAAGTAATATGGAGGTAGTTTTTCCTTGGATATTAAAAAGCTATGTTTTGACCTTGCCGGGAAAGTCGGTACATCGGGCGACGAAAGAGAAGCGGCTTTATTTGCAAAGACAGAACTTGAAAAATATATGAATGCCCGAATTGACACTTTGGGAAATGTTACAGGTACTTATGGTGACGGCAAAATTCACATCCTTCTTGATGCTCATATTGACCAGATAGGCCTTGTTGTAAGAGGTATTGACGATAAAGGTTTTATTCTCGTTGACAGAGTTGGCGGTCCTGATGAGCGCATACTTATCGGCAGCGAAGTTATCGTACACGGCAAAGAACCGCTCTTCGGTGTAATATGTTCTACTCCGCCTCATCTTCTTTCTGCTGAGGATAAAAAAGCTGGTGTCGATATTAAAAAGATGGCTGTTGATGCAGGACTTTCGAAGGATGAGGCAGAAAAGCTTATTGAAATAGGAGACAGAATCACTCTCAGAAGCAATCAATGTGAGCTTCTTAACGGAAACCTATCTTCGGGTGCTTTCGATGACAGATGTTCTGTAGCTGTTATTCTTCGTGCTTTAGAATTAGTACAGGGAAAAATCAATAATCTCACTCTTACCGTGCTTTTCAGCGTTCAGGAGGAAACAGGCGGAAGCGGTGCCAGAACAGGCTCCTTTTCTGCTATGCCTGATTATGCTATTGCGGTTGATGTCGGATTCGGTGACGATCCCTATACGGATAAATCGACTACAATTTCACTCGGTAAAGGTCCGTCAATCGGCATAAGCCCGATTCTTGACAGAGAGTTTACCAATGAGCTTAAAGGTATATGCAAAGAAAAGAGTATTCCCCATCAGCATGATGTTATGGGCGGCAGAACAGGCACTAATGCCGATTCCATAAACAATACGGGAAAAGGTGTTAAAACCGCACTTCTTTCCGTGCCTTTACGTTATATGCATACAGGAATTGAAGTGATAAATACTGATGATATAGAAAACACAGCTAAATTAATTGCTGAATATCTTCTCAAAAAGGAGGCAGAGTGCTGTGATTGATTTACTTGAAAAGCTTTGCCTTACCGACGGTATTTCAGGCAGAGAGAATAATGTAATAGAGCTTATAATTTCGCAAATAAGCGGAAAATGCGAATATGAAATTGATCCGATGGGCAATATAATCGCATTCAAAAAGGGTAAAAAGAGAGCGTATAAAAAGGTTATGCTTTCAGCTCATATGGATGAAGTGGGCTTCATAGTATCATACATTTGCGATAACGGTTTTCTTAAGTTCACAAATGTCGGAGGTGTGGACAGCAAGGTTACTCTCGGTAAAACTGTAACTGTGGGTGAAAACGGTGTTAAGGGTGTTATCGGAAGCAAGGCAATACACCTTTATCACGGAGATGAAGAAAAAACAGCGCCCGCACTTGATAAACTATATATAGACATCGGTGCAAAAAATAAGGAAGATACTGAAAAGTATGTTGAAATAGGTGACAGTGTACACTTCTGCTCTGATTTTGTAAAATTCGGAAAAAATAAAATCAAAGCTAAAGCTATTGATGATCGTTTCGGCTGTGCGATTATGCTTGAAATGATCAATACTGAACTGGAGTATGACACATATTTTGCTTTTCTTGTTCAGGAAGAAGTAGGGTGCAGAGGAGCCTCTGCTGCAGCTTTCACGGTAAAGCCCGATTATGCCATAGTTCTCGAAGCAACTACTGCTGCAGATGTAGCCTTTGTCAGCGACGAAGACTCCGTATGCAGGCAGGGAAAGGGCGCTGTAGTATCTTTTATGGACAGATCGACTCTTTATAACCGTGATATGTTTAAGGGTGCTTTTAAGCTCGCCAAGGATAATAATATAAAAATTCAGACTAAAACTACCGTAGCAGGTGGTAATGATGCAGGTGCGATTCATAAGAGTAATGGCGGTATTTATACTATAGCCATTTCACTTCCTTGCAGATATATTCATTCAGCTACTTCCGTAGCAGATACTGAAGATATGAAATCCTGTTACGATCTCGCTGTTTTGCTTGCAGAAAATTATGCTCAGAATAAAATCAGCTGAAAATAAAGATATACCGTTTATTACCCGATTTTGCGAAAGAAGTGTCCTCGGCACGAAAATACTGTGTCAGATTAATGCGTACGGCTTAGAACGTGACTTTTTGTCCGTGTGGTATTGCGCCGCTGAAGATAATGCCACCGTCGCTGTTATCAGTAAATTCGAAAACAATATAACGCTTCTGTGCAGTGATACTGATTTTATCGGTGATATTGAAGTTTTTGTCAATATGATAGGGTTTGATTCACTTTCAGTTTCTTATGAAACCGCGCAGAAAATGAGCGAAACTGATTTTGTGAGCAAAAAAGCTTACGTATACAAAGATTCATACAGCGAAGAAGTTTTCAGCGAGCTTACGGAGGAATATTACAAAAACTGCTATAATCTCATAAGTAAAAACATTCCTGATTCTTTTGATGAAACTGAAGAAGCCTATCTTAGCTTTCTTTCTGATTTCACATTCAGGAAGAGACGCAGACTTGCAAGGATTAAAGGCTACACGGAAAACGGTGAGGTATATTCCTGTGCTCTCACAAGTGCAGAAACAGACACTTCGGCAATTATAAGCGGTGTTGCATGTGATTTATCACTAAGAAAAAAAGGACTCGGTAAAAAGACTGTTCTTTCTCTTGCGGAAGAACTTAAAAGTGAAAACAAGGACGTATATGTTATCGCTCTTAACGAAAGTGCAGAAGGCTTTTATGAGCATATCGGCTTTGAATTTACAGAAAAAATTTCTTTTATTGAAAGGAAGTAAAAATGTTTGCTTTTACAGATAAAGTTACGGAGCTTTCCGAAAAAGCTCTTGTTATGGCTAAAACTGAATTTGAAACAATTGACTCAATCACCGAATACAATCAACAGAAAATGCTTAAGGCTTTTATTGATAACGGTGTGAGTGAAAATATTTTCGCTGAAAGCACCGGCTACGGCTACGGTGACAGGGGCAGAGAAATAATTGACAGTGTATTCGCTCAGGCAGTAGGCGCTGAGGATGCCCTGGTAAGACATAATTTTACCTGCGGTACTCATACTCTTACAGTTGCTCTTTTTGGTATTCTTCGTCCGGGTGACACTATGCTCTGTGTATCGGGCAGACCTTATGATACCATTCAACCTGTAATAGGTATATCAAAAGGCGATAAAAATATGGGTTCTCTTGCCGATTACGGTGTTAAATATGAGGAAATTGACCTTAAAGATGACAGTCTTGACTATGAAGCCATAGAGGATCGTGTTAAAAAGGGTAATTTAAAAATGGTTTACATTCAGCGTTCCAGAGGCTATAAGCTTCGTCATTCTCTTTCTGTAGCCGAAATCAAAAAGGTCGTTGATATTACTAAAAAATATTCAGACGCTGTAGTGATGGTTGATAACTGTTACGGTGAATGGACAGAAAAAATTGAACCTACGGATGTGGGCGCAGACATTATTGCCGGTTCGCTTATAAAAAACCCCGGCGGTGGTATAGCTAAAACAGGCGGCTATATAGCAGGTAAAAAGGAATGTATCGAACTGTGCGCATACAGGCTTACCACTCCTGGTCTCGGTAAAGAGGTTGGTGCCACATTGGGACAGAGCAGAGATTTGTTTATGGGTATATTCAACGGGCCTCATGTGGTCGGAGAAGCACTCAAAACAGCTGCTTTTACATCTGCTCTTTTCACTCTTATGGGCTTTGATCCCACACCTTCTGTCGGTGAGACAAGACATGACATTATTCAGGCTGTAAGACTCCGTGAGGAAAAAAATCTTATCGCCTTCTGTCAGGGGCTTCAGAAGGGTGCGCCTGTAGATTCATTTGTTACGCCTGAGCCCTGGGAGATGCCCGGATATGACAGCAAGGTTATTATGTCAGCAGGTGCTTTCACTTTAGGCTCTTCTATCGAGCTTTCGGCCGATGCGCCGCTACGTGAGCCCTTTGCAGTATGGCTTCAGGGCGGTCTGAATTTCCACAGTGCAAAGGTGGCTGTTATGTTTGCCGCACAGGAAGTTCTTAAGGTAAACGGCATTGAGGAATGATAATATGAACAAAAATTTCAAAGGCTTTGACCCTGACGGTTTTATGCTTTTAGAACTTAATAAATTTAATGACAGTAAGGATTTTTACGAAACGGTAAAAGAGGGTATAAAAAGCAAAATCATTACACCTATGCGACAGCTTGCTCTCGATTTAAGTGATGAATTAATTGCTGTTGACGAAAAAATGGTGCTTATTCCTACTAAAATGGTGTCAAGAATAAGAAGAGACACCCGATACTCAAAAAACAAAGAGATGTATCGCTCTAATGTCTGGTGTATGTTTATGCGAAACAAGCACGAGTGGAGATTTATGCCCTGTATGTGGTTTGAGGTTTTCCCTGACTGCTACTCCTACGGTGTGGGGCTGTTTCACGCTCAGCCGTCTGATCTTGAAGTTTTCCGCAGAAGATTTGCCGAAAATCAGTCTGATTTCAGATATGCCTTAAGACAAATGGATGTTGTCGGTGCATTACCGTATATTGACACATTCAAAAAATACAAACCCGGTGCGGAAAGTATCGATGAAGATATCAGAGATTATTACAATTCACGTAATTTTTTGTTTTCTTACACAGGAACAGATATGTCAAAGCTGTTTGACGGCTCGATAGAAGAAGAACTGATTTACGCTATCAGGGCTTTTACTCCGATGTATAAGTTTTTGCTTGATGTCACTGAAGAAATTTATGAAAAAGGAGAATAATTATGAATTCCTATCTCTATCTTAAAAGCGGTTCGGATATAAGAGGAACTGCAGTTGCTACAGAAAAAGGTGCTGTTGAACTCACAGACGAAGCAGTGTTAAGGATAACTGTAGCTTTCTGCAGATGGCTCGACGAAAAGGGCTACAAAGGTAGGAGAATAGCTGTCGGTCACGATTCGAGAATATCAGCCGATAGAATAAAAAAGCAGGTAATTAACGGTCTTGCTCAGTTAGGCAAGGAAATATATGACTGTTCTTATGCGTCCACACCTGCTATGTTTATGACCACAGTAGATGCAGGCTGTGTCGCCTCTGTGCAGATAACTGCCAGTCATCATCCCTTTGATAAAAACGGCCTTAAGTTCTTTACTGTTGACGGCGGTTTGAATCCCGAAGATATTGAACGTATACTCATACTTGCAGAGGAAGATTACGAATCTGAAGCAGTTGAGGCTGATATAGTAAGCGTGGATTTTATGTCCGTTTATGCCGAAAGACTCAGAAATATGATTAAGTCAGGTGTAAATGCTGATGATTATGATTATGATAAACCGCTTAAAGGGTTCAGAATCGTAGTAGATGCGGGTAACGGTGTCGGAGGTTTTTATGCTACTGATGTTCTCGAACCTTTGGGAGCAGATATTACCGGTAGCCAGTTTCTTGAAAAAGACGGAATGTTCCCTAATCATACACCCAATCCCGAAAATAAAGATGCTATGAAGGCTATCTGTGAAGCAACTGTAAGAAACAATGCTGATCTTGGTATAATTTTTGACACTGATGTTGACAGAGCAGGGTGCGTAGACGAAAACGGCAAGGAAATCAACCGCAACAGACTTGTTGCTCTTGCCTCTCTTATCGCTCTCGAAAACTGTAAGGGCGGAACTATAGTTACTGACAGTGTTACTTCTACAGGCCTTACAGAATTTATCAACAACGAACTTGGCGGAGTACACTTAAGATTTAAGAGGGGTTACAGGAATGTAATTAATAAACAGCTCAACCTCGAAAAAGAAGGCGTTTCCTGTCCTCTGGCTATGGAGACATCGGGTCACGCAGCATTTAAGGAAAACTATTATCTTGATGACGGTGCATATCTTATTACGAAAATTGTAATTAAAATGGCACAGATGGGCAAAGAAGGTAAAAAGCTTGATTCGCTCATTTCTTCATTGAAGGATCCGGTTGAAGCGCTCGAAATCCGCTTTAAGATCAAAGAAAAAGATTTTAAATCATACGGACTTAAAGTTATCAGTGAACTCGAAAAGTACGCTGAAAGCAAAGAAGGATGGCATGTGGCTGACGATAACCACGAAGGAATCAGAGTTTACTTTGACAGTGAAGATATCAAAGGCTGGTTGCTTCTTCGGCTCAGCGTGCACGACCCGATAATGCCTCTCAATATTGAAAGTGATATTGAAGGCGGAAACAGTAAAATTATCAATGAGTTTTATTCGTTCATTAAAAATTTTGCAGGCCTTGACCTTGCAGTGATAGAGAATTTACTCTGATTAAAGGAGGTTAAACTATGAAAACTGAAAACGAACAGCTTGTCAGAAAAACAGCGGTAGGTGGACAGGCTCTTATCGAGGGCATTATGATGATGCATCCGAAGGGAAAGGCGGCAATATCTGTTCGTACCCCTGACGGCACCATAGATACTGAAATGCTTGAAGTTAAACATATTAAAGATAAAATAAAGTTTTTAGGCTGGCCGCTTATCCGCGGAATAGTCAACTATATCGAATCGATGATGTTCGGCTATAAATGTCTTATGATTTCTGCAGAAAAATCAGGACTTGAGGATATTGAGGAGGAAGAAAATTCTTCCAAACTTGACAAATGGCTCAATGACCATCTCAATAAAAAGGTTATGGGTGTCATAACTGCAATAGCTTCTGTTCTGGGTGTCGGCCTTGCATTTTTGCTTTTCTTCTATCTTCCTACGATTGCAGTTGATTTCATCAACAGAATAGCAGGGGAAGCACTCACTAATTTCAGAGCATTGTTTGAGGGAATAATAAGAATGGCAATTTTTGTTGTATATATTGCTTTGGTGTCTCTGATGAAAGATATTAAGCGTACCTTTATGTACCACGGTGCTGAGCATAAGACTATATTCTGCTACGAAAAAGGTCTCGAGCTTACAGTGGAAAATGTTAAGAAAATGTCAAGATATCATCCCAGATGCGGTACAAGTTTTATCTTTGTAATTATCATAATCAGCGTCATAATTTCTTCGGCAATATCTGTTGCTTTTCCTGAACTTCGCAATCAGACCGTAGTATGGATGGCTATTAAGCTGCTCATTCTTCCTCTGGTTACAGGTTTAAGCTATGAGTTCATCAGATATGCGGGTAAGCACGATAACGCATTGGTAAAATTTTTAGCCGCTCCCGGTTTGTGGATGCAGAGACTTACAACAAAAGAGCCTGATGAAGATATGATTGAGGTCGCTCTCGCATCCTTTATGGCTGTTATTGACGGTGAGGACGAAACGGTATGACACTTAACGAGCTTTACTTAAGTTCTGTCGAAAAACTGCAAAAAATCGAAAACGGCTGTGCAGATGCAAGAAATATCATAAAAAAAGTTATGAATTTCAGTGAGACTGATTTTTTAATTAATAAAAAATGTGAACTTGATGAATCTCAAGTGCTTTTAATTGAGTCGATGATTGAAAAGCGATTGTCAGGTATTCCTGTTCAGTACATAATAGGCGAGTGGGATTTCTACGGAAACACATTTAAAGTCAATGAAAATGTTCTTATTCCGCGACCTGAAACTGAAATTCTGTGTGAATATGTTATTGATTATCTCAAAGATAAAAAAGCTCCTGTTGTTGCTGATTTGTGTGCGGGAAGCGGATGTATAGGTATTACCGTGAAAAATAAAGTTGATTCTGCCGAGGTAGTTATGATAGAAAAATCATCCGGAGCCTCAGCGGTGTGTCTTGAAAACATTCAAAGTATTCTCGGTAAGGATAAGGTGCTTTTAATTAACGGCGATATATTTTTTACAGAAAAACTCGGAAAATTACCTTTGTTTGATGTTATAGTTTCAAATCCTCCGTACATCAAAACTTCAGAAATACCTTTTCTTCAGTCTGAGGTTCTTCTTGAGCCGAAAATGGCTCTCGACGGAGGGGCGGACGGTCTCGATTTTTACCGTTTGCTTGCGGGAAAATGGACGGAGTACCTGAAGGATGATGGCATGTTTGCTTTTGAGTGCGGAGAAGAGCAGGCTGATGAAATAAAACGTATTCTTGAAGAGAAAAACTTTGACGTTCATTTTGTAAAGGATTATAATAATGTTGACAGATTTGTTATAGGAAAGAGGCGTAAAATATGATATTTGATTTAATTAGAGACGGATTATCCTTTGATTTGATTATAAATCTGATGGTAAGAGTTTTTGTAATTTTCTGTGTTCTGCCCATTCATGAATTTGCACACGCTTTTGTTGCACACAGACTTGGCGATGATACAGCCAGACTTTCGGGTAGAATGACAACAAATCCTCTTGCGCATATTGACCCTATCGGCGCACTTATGATTATTCTTGCGGGCTTCGGTTATGCTAAGGCTGTGCCTGTAAATATCAGAAATTTCAAAAAGAGAAAGCCATATATGGCGCTTACAGCGCTGGCAGGTCCTGTTTTAAACATAATTATGGCGCTTATATTTATGTTTATAGGGATGCTTATTCAGGTTAAAATTGGGGTATCAGACGGAAGTTTTACTTACTATATCGCTGTGTTTATGATTACTGCGGCACAGATAAATATTTCTCTTGCTGTGTTCAATCTGCTTCCGATTCCTCCTCTTGACGGCTCAAGAATATTCAGTCTGATTATTCCCGATAAGTATTATTACACCATAATGCAGTATGAAAGATATATTGTTTACGGTGTGCTTGCACTTGTATTTTTCGGTGTGCTTGACGGGCCTATCAGTTTTCTTTCCGGTCTTTTGTTTGATTTGATTTTTAGTATCGCATCTTTGCCGCTTGGCATCTGATTAATGGTGAAAAATGGAAAAAATTCAGTATAAAATAGATGTATTTGAAGGACCGATGGATCTTCTTCTGCATCTCATAAATAAACACAAACTTAATATTAACGATATACCTATCTTTGAGCTTGTAGAACAGTATACAGACTATGTGCGTCAGATGAAGGAAGCGGATATGGAAATCGCCAGTGAATTCCTCGAAATGGCTGCAAGATTAGTATATATCAAATCTGTTTCGCTCCTTCCTGTCTACGACGAGGCCGAGGAACTGAAAAAGGAGCTTTCAGGCGAACTGATAGAATATAGAGATTGCAAAATAATGGCAGGCAAAATAGCTGAAACTGCTAACGGTTTCGATTATTTTTACCGTGAGCAGATGAAAATAGAATCTGATAAAAAATACGAAAGATTCCACGAAAGTGAAGAACTTTTCCGTTTTTATCTCTCGGCCGTCGGCAAAGGCAAAAGAAAGCTCCCACCGCCCATGGAGGCATTTACTGCCATAGTTTCAAAAAAGATTGTATCCGTTGCTTCACGTATTGGCGGAATTTATCATAAATTCCGTAACAGAGGAAAAAGAAGATTCAGCGATTTTTTTGCCGATGCATCATCACGCTCGGAAATGGTTGCTACCTTTCTGGCAATGCTTGAGCTTATTAAAGCAAACAAAATTAAGGTTGACGACGAAAACGGGCAGCTTAATGTAACGGTGTCTGATGACACGGATATAAATGATACTGACTTCGTAAGTGATTTTGAAGAAGGTAGTGAAATGATTAAAGAATCGGACGGTGAAAACAATGGATAAAAAACTTATAGCAACTCTTGAAGCAGTGCTTTTTGCTGTCGGGGAGCCAACTGAAATTTCCAAAATATCGCTTGCTCTTAATGTGGATGAAATAATTATAGAAGAAGCGCTGTCAGTTTTAAAGGCAAGATATAATAGTGATGATTCAGGCATTTGCCTTCTTAAACTTGAGGATAAATATCAGCTTTGCTCTAAAATTGAATTTGCGGAAAGTATCAGAAAAATTATTGAAGTGAAAAAGAATACACCTCTTTCGCAGGCGGCTTTTGAGGTGCTTGCTATTATTGCTTATAATCAGCCTGTAACAAAAGCTTTTATTGAGCAGATAAGAGGTGTTGACTGTTCAGCAGTTATTTCTAATCTTTGTCAGAAATCTCTCATCGAGGAAATGGGGAGACTTGATTTGCCGGGCAGACCGCTCATATACGGTACCACGCCTGAATTTCTCAGATGCTTCTGTATATCTTCTCTCGACGAGTTGCCTCCCTTGCCGAAAACTGACGCAGAAAATGAAGAATCGGTAAAAAATGACGAAAAGGATGAAGAGATTTCAAATTAATAGTTGACGAAATCTTATTTTTGAGGTAACATATACAAGAAGAAATATGAAAGGGTGAGAATGTGACAGGATTTCAGATTTTTTTATTAGTTCTGCTCGGAATGGTTTTATTCTTTGTATCTGCTCTTTCGGTGCCTGTCAGAGTATCTCTCGCTTACGATGATAAAATCCGTGTTTCGGTAAAATATCTTTTCGTTAAAATCGATGTTTTACCCCTTGGACCTAAAAAAGAAAAAAAGCCAAAGAAGCCGAAGGAACCCAAACCGCCAAAGGAACCGAAAGCTGATGCAGCCCCTAAGGAGAAAAAGCCTAATCCGATACTTGAAATGATAAGGGCTAACGGCCACGACGGAATGATGACTGTAATAACGAATCTCGGCAAGGTTCTGGGTACATACGGCGGCAAACTCTCCAAGAGCATAGTTTTCGACAGGCTTGAGCTTAATATTACTGTAGGAACAGGAGATTCTGCCACTACGGCTATAAAATACGGACAAACCTGTCAGAAGGTATTTCCTGTAATGGGCTTTATCTGCTCAAATAATCTTGTCCGTAAATACGATATTAATGTTGAACCTGATTTTCTTGCAAACAGAACTGAAGGTGTTTTCTACTGCGATATGAACATCTACGGAAGAAAGATTATCAATTCCACAATTGGTATGGTAGTAAGATTAATTTTCAAGGTGGTTGCTAAGTTTTTTACAGGCGCCAAGAAGAATAATAAAGAAAACGAAGAAATCAATGTACAAACAATGAAAGGATGATATACAATGGCAGAAAAATCAAGTCGGATCGTAGCCATGTCGTTCTGT
>JAZNMU010000006.1:0-10638 GCA_045579865.1 Acutalibacteraceae bacterium | reverse complement strand
GTAAAGGCGTAGGAGCCGATTTTACGGTAGTTGGACATAACGACAACTATAATTTTATCGAAAAGCTTGGCGCTTCTTCTGATAATATCCAGGTGACCGCTGGTTACGGGGTCAAAGGAACCGGGATAGACTGCTATTCTTTCTTTCATCAGTCCTCCTCCTTTTCAGGAATGCGGTAAAGGAAAAGACCTGTTTTGCCGTATCGGTATTTCTTTTTCAGCTCGAAATCTCCCACCTTTTCGGGCAAGACATCATTAAAGGGAGCTTCACAGATGATAACACCTGTTTCCTTCATAACGGCGGGAACCTTTTCGAGTGCTTTTTCGAGTATACCCTTTGAATAGGGTGGGTCAAGAAGCGCAATATCGTATTTTTCCGTTCTACGTGAAAGGAAGGCTACAGCATCGCTGTTTATCACTACAGCCCTTTTATCAAAACCTGTAGTTTCAAGGTTTTTCTTTATGACCTCGACGCTTTTTTTACTGCTGTCAACGATAACGGCGTTTTCAGCTCCTCGTGAAAGGGCTTCGATGGCCAGCTGACCGCAACCGCCGAAAAGGTCCAGAACCTTACTGCCTTCGACCTCGAACTGAATGATGGAAAACATCGCTTCTTTAACTATATCCGTTGTGGGCCGTACATCATCACCCTCTAAGGTAATGAGCTTTCTGCCTCTGGCGGAGCCTGTAATTACTCTCATGGCTACACCCTCCTTGGCATAGTAATTTAGTATATATTATCACACTTTTCGGTGAAAATGCAACAGTATTTTGCTTTTTTCTCTCTTTTTACTTAATTTTACATTCTTTTCGGGCATTTTTTGCCTCAGATAAACAAAATGCGACTTCCTTCAGCAATTTTTTTACACTGCTGAAACCTTTCCGTATTGACAGTGGATAATAAAAATATTATAATTTTAATATGAAGAAAAACATTATTTTATTATGAAAGGAAGTTGATTTTATGCCGGGACCCGGTGGCGGCAGCTCAGGCGGCGGATTCGGAGGCGGCTCCTTCGGTGGAGGCGGCAGAGGCTTTTCAGGCGGAGGCGGCTTCGGTGGAGGCTCTTTCGGAGGAGGACATCACGGCGGATCATTCGGTGGCGGACCTCATCACAGACCTCCACATTATCACGGACCGCATTTTCACGGTCCACGCTTCGGTTGGGGATGGGGACCTCGTGTGCATATCGGTGGCGGCGGATGTGTAACAGGTATACTGTTAGGAATTTTTATTCTGTTTGCTTGTATTTATATCTTTATGCCCGCGAAAACAGTGATTATCGGTGATGAACCGGTTTCTGCTGTGCCGGAAGGCTCTGTGATTTATGACGAAAGCGTAATGCAGGACTTTGCCAACGATAATTATAAAAAGTTTTTCAGTAATTACGACAATTATGAGAACAACATCCTTTTAGTATTCCTTACCAACGAGGCTTGTGACGGTTATTATACCATAGCCTGGGTAGGGGATAATGTGAGACCCGAAATAAATGAAATGTTCGGTCAGTACACCGAATACGGTCAGGCTTTGACAAATCACATCAATCAGAATTACTATGCCTATTCTCTTGACACAGACCTCACGTCCGTAATAAACGAAATGACGGACAGTATCACTTCTCTCGGTCTTGATAGCTCATTTAACAGCAAGTTATCTGATTATGAGATGCCTTCTTCGAAGCTGGACAACACTACAGTGCTTGAAATGAACACAGAGCTTGTAGACGGTGCTCTTGATAAATTCACAGCGACAACAGGTATACCCTGTGTGATAGTCGTTGACTCTGCAGAAAGAGTTTTCGGTGGGGTTACAGATGATGATTATTACGCCTTTGACGGATATGTTGATAATTTAGTTTCTGAAGAGGCTGTTACAGCTCTTGACGGGAATTCTTCGGACATAGCCATAATCGGCGGTGCCGACGGCCCGACACAGGTAAAAGTCGGCGGCGGTGTGAGTTATGTGTTTATTATCGTAGTAATACTTATTGCTCTTGTAACTATCGGATTATTTTTCCGTCTTAAAAAGGGTAATAAGTTCACGGAAGAAATTGACGGAGATAAAGAAAAGAACTCCTCAGCTGGTAAGGATGAAAAACCGCCATGGGAACTTTAAAAATTTTTTACTGAAAGTGTTTCATTTGACTAAAAAATATGATAGAATTAATAAATAAAGAATAAAGGAGAATTTAATTATGACAATGATGTCTTTTCTTCGCAGACTTATGGCCTTTATTATGGCTTTTCACAGTCTTTTCAATTATGTTGTAAATGATTATGCTTTTCCTGCAGTGAGTAAGGAAGGTGCATACCTTTTCTGCTACTTTGTGGGTAATGAGCCTGAGGAGCAGACCATTCATCTTGCCGTAAGTACTGACGGTTACAAATTCGCCGCTCTTAATAATAATGAGGCAGTTATCGATCAGACCAAGGGTACAGGCTGTGTCCGTGATCCCTATATTTTCGCCGCTAAGGATGAAAACGGCAAGGACTGCTATTACATAGTGGCTACGGATATGGATGCAGGTCTCGGCTGGACATCTAACCATGCCGTTATCTTCTGGAAATCCTACGACCTTATTAATTGGGAAGATGAGTATGTTCTCGACATGCGCGATTTCGAAGGCTGGGAAGACTGTAACAGAGCCTGGGCACCGCAGGTAATCTGGGATGCTGAGGAAGAAAAGTATATGCTTTATCTTGCTCTTTCCACCTGGGATGACCCGAATACAGAGCTTAATGAAGATAATGCACAGCATTACTATCTTTACACCACCGACTTCAAAAACTTCACCGATCCCGAATATCTTTACGGCAGAAGAAGTGAACAAGTTACCTTCGATGACGGAAGAACACAGCTCGGTATTCAGTGCATCGACGGCGATATGATTTATAACGAAAAAGACGGTTATTACTATCTTTATTTTAAAGAGGATCTCACTCAGAAAATCGCCTATGTAAGATCAAAGAGTGCATCGGGTCCCTTTGAGGAAGATTACACTATCTGTTCTCTTAACTGGTTCGGTGTGGAGGGCAGTACTATGTACCGTATCACGGGAACTAATGCCTGGGTTATGATTATGGATGAATATGCCAACGGCACCTTCTTCACCCAGATGACCCGAGACTTCGAAAACTTCCGTCAGTTCCGCCGTGCAGGAATGGCTGTGGATCATTTGAAACCCCGTCACGGCTCTGTAGTAGCAATCAGCGAGGATGAATACTTCGCTCTCTGCGATCATTACGGTGTGTCAGAGATACCGAAAAGTAAATAAAAGATAATATAAAAAGAAGGCTGTCACTGAAGTGACGGCCTTTTTAACTTAATTTAGAAAGAATATCTTCTGAAAGCATTTCTTCTGCTATTTTGGGATATGTTTCTGATATATCTCGGGGTAATTCAAATATTCTGCCAAAGCCTTTGTAATTTTCGTTGAAAGCAATTATTCCGTTCTCTTTCATTGTGAAAATTTCAGAAGTGGGAGAATCACCTTCATAAGCGGCAAAGCAAAGAATTCTTCCGGCGAAATTTTCGAGGAAGGAAGTGTCGAAAAGATAATATATAACACCGCTTTTCTCTGTTATTCTTACATCCTCGCAAAGAGTGAAGCTGTTGGTTTCAGAAGGCTCTCTGCCGTAGATGAGAGGAGTTATTTTTATGGGAAATTCACTGTTTTTTAAGGATAGGTCAGTTCCGTCATGTCCTCTTATGGCTGTAACGAAATAATCTTTGTTTCCGTCAGCAGAAAAACCGTCACAGTTATCAAGAAAAGCACCTGAAGCAATTCCTAAAAGGGTAAATGCATATTTTTCGTCACCGCTTTCATAGGGTAATTTTTTCCCTTTCTTCCATCTGTCTTCGAAGTCGGTTACGGAATTCTGAAACTGAACAGTTGTAGCATCGGGAGAATGCTGAGAAGGCTCTGCTACGGTGCTGACAGACAAGATAACAAACATTGAAATAATCGCTGCGATAAGAGTCAGAGTTTTTCTTTTTCTGATAATTTTTACACTCTTGATATCCTCTGTACTTTTGAGGACATCAGTAAATCGGATTTCATAATCCGATGAAAAGGTGACAGAGTCCATTTCATTTTTATATTTTTCTTTAAAGCTCATCTATGAAATCCTCCTTTAATGATTTTTCGAGCATTTTTCTTGCTCTCGAAAGCCGTGTGCCCACTGTGGCCGTAGGCAGAGAAAGTATTTCTGCTATTTCTTTTATTGAATAATTTTCGTAGTAGTAAAGATGTATTACCACTCTGTATTTTTCGTCAAGAGAGAGTACATAGGGTAAAACATCGTCACTTTTTTCCTTGTAGGGTATTTCTTCCGTTAAAGGCAGATTCTTTCTTTTTGCGGATTTGAGCATATTCTTGCTTATGTTTACCGTAACCCGTAAGAGCCACGCCTTCTGATGCTCATCGTTTTCAAATTCGGGTGCCTTGGTCAAAAGTTTTATAAAGGCTTCCTGTACTGCATCCTCCGCATCGGCGGTGGACTTAAGCAGGGAAAAAGCTGTCTTTAACATTGAGGATGAATATTTTTTTACTGCCTGTTCTATGTATTCGTCGCTAGCAAAAGAATACACGGTTTTCAACCTCCTTTCGCATATTAAACAATCGGGAAGGATGTAATTTTTCAGGTGTTACAAAAAAATCTCAAAAAATCCTCTCCTGAAAGGAGAGGCTAAAAATCCGCACATTTCTGTGCGGATTTTTTCTTTATCTTATTTCTTCCTTCAGTTCTGCGAAGGCTTTAAGCAGAGTTGAAGCAGTATTTTTACCCAGAGAAATAGTTTCGTGATAGTGACCGAAATCAACGCACATCAGGTAGTCATTATCGGGTACGATATAGCCTACGGCATCGTTAGCCATACCGAAAACCAGAACATCCTCACCGAAAAGCTCTGCGAGAGTCTGTTCGCTGAAATCCATATCCCAGGCGCTGTTTTCTGCCTTCAGCGAAGAACCGCCGTAAGCAAGGTCGGCACAGAATTCACCGGGAACAAAGGCTACCTTTAAGTTTTCACCTATTTCCATATATCCGATTTCTGTGGTGGAGAAGTATTCACCGTTATCTGTTTTCTTGATAAGATAGTTTACTATCTGTAATTTGGCTGCCAAAAGGATAACGGGGTTGCTTATCTGTGCTTCCACATTCTTAAGTCTGATGTTGAGAAGGGGAGCGACCTCTGTTTCCGTAACGGGTGTCCAGTCCTTGTACCAGGGGGTATAGTATCTGTCTTCTATCTCTTCTTCTGTGAAGCCCAGTCCCATAAGATAGCTGTCAGCTTCAATTTCTGCCTGGTTTTTTGTGAGGCCGAGAGTTATTTTGCCCATCTCCTTACCGTAGGCGGCGGCAATATCTACTCTTTGGTCGGTGTTTACATCGATGCGTTCTATGTAAATACCGCAGATGGCACCGTTAAAGAACATAAAGTCATAGCCTGCACCGTTAATTACCTGACCCATATAGTACACATAGTCACCGGATACGCCGTGTCCCTTTACCTTGTCCGAGTCACTGCTTGTAGCCATACCTGCTGTGCTGGGGTGAGCTGCCATATTGACTATCATAGTGGGAGTGCTACCGCTGTCGGGAGTGAAGGTGAAGCGTTTTATCTTGCCGTCAACAGCATCTGCTGAGGGACGGTTGGTAATTTTGGCATATTTTGTGCCGAAGTCCTTTTCGGCGTAGGTCATAGAGCCCTCTTCCATATCGGCTACGGCTGCTTTAATAGCTGAGCCTACCTTTTCATAAAGGAATGCCATATATCTGTCGCTTGTACCGCCGTGGTAATCGCCCCAACCTAAATAACCCTTTACGAAGGTGAGCGGCCAGGAGCCGATAATGTCTGTCCATAAGCCCTGTGTGTCAATGCCGGAATGGGTGTGTGTGGTGAAGATGTTAATGGAATTTATGTTGTTTGCCTTGGCATAATCACCAAGCATTCTTCTTATGCCTTCCACATCAGGGTTACCAAGACCTATAGAGTCGATGGTAGCGAAAACTGCAGTACCTCTTCCTGTGCCGTCGCTCATAGCGATAACACGGACCTTCATATCATCGAGTATTTCTCTGACATCGTTTGACATACCGTTATCTGTGGACATATATCCGCCCAGATAAAGGTCGCTGTAGCTTTCCCAGTCCTCAGGGACAAGAGAAACGGATGCAGAGCCTAAGGACCAACGGGCACCTGCGGGAGCTTCGGATATAAATTCATCGGTACCGTAATAAAGTCCGTCACAGAGACTGTCAGAGAAGTATTCGTCTTCTTTTACGAAATTATCGCCTTCTCTGATGGGAGCAACTATGCCTTTGACAAGTCCTTCAAATACGAAGGCAAGAGCTTTGTAAAATACACTTGTAACAGCTGTTTTTACTTCGGCAATATCCAGAGCCGAGGCTGGTGTGACGGTAAGACTGAAAAGCATAACCGCCGAAAGAATAAAAGCAAGTATTTTCTTCATAGTGATTTCTCCTTTGTTTTTTTATTTTTTAGGCTTTTTCTGTTGCCTTTTTATTCTAAATTAGCCTTTACCACGACTTCTTTTCTGCCATGCTTATAAAGCTTACGGTTATCAAGTGCCCACATTCTCTGTGAGAATTCACCGTCCTTAAGGTCGGCGGTGGCACTCGTGATTTCATTGATAGTGGCATCTAATTTGTCTAATTCGCTTAAAATTTCAGCTTCGAGGAACATTGGTCTCACTGCGGCTCCGAAGTCTGGCTCTCCGTGGTGTGAAATAACCATATGCTGCAAAAGCATAGCCTTTTCAGCGTCAATTCCGAGCTGTTTTGCTTTTTCCTCGATTTTTACCGCACCCATAACAAGATGACCTAAAAGCTCACCCTTTACTGAATAGCCTGTGACGAGACCTGCAGAGCTTATGTCAAATTCATCGATTTTGCACAGGTCGTGGACTATAGCACCGCATACTAACAGGTCGCGGTCTACGGCGGGATAAATACTGCATACTCCCTCACAGAGCTTGAGGATGGAAAGGGTGTGGTAGAGAAGACCGCCTCTGATGGCGTGGTGAAGTTTGAAGGCGGCGGGCCAGAAGAGGATTTTTTCTTCTCTGTCTTTAACAAGCGCAAAGGTCAGATGCTTGAGCTCCTCATCCTTAACGGAGGCGATGATATTCATAATCTGTCCGAGCATCATTTCGCCGCTGTATTCTGCCGTGGGAACGAAGTCAGCAATGTCTACACCGTCAGCTTCATTGACCCTTCTGATGCGGTCGATACGAAGCTGGTCGTTTCCGTTGAACTGGGTTACGGTGCCTCTGATTTTAACCAGATCACCTGCCTGATATGTTCCGTGGGAGAGCTCGTTATAGTCCCAGAGCTTGCCGCTGATTTCACCTTTTTTATCGCAAAGAATAAGGTCAAGATAGGCGGCACCCTTTACATTTACCTTCTTTTCTGCAGTTTTTATCAGCCAGAAGCCGTCGTTACTGCCGCTTGAGCCGAATGTACTGTTCATCCTTCTTCCTCCTCTGTAATCATCTCGAAAATTTCATTAAGTCTCTCTGTTTCACCTTTAAGGTAAAGATAGCCGAAAAGAGCTTCCAAACCTGTGGCAAGATGGTAATCTGCCTCGCTCATATTTTTAGCTTTGTGGTTAACGTGGGCGTTTCTGCCTCTTCTCAGAATACTCTGCTCTTGTTCGCTGAGCCTGTCCCTTATTCTTTCCACAGCCTTCGCCTGGGCAGAAGCCTTTACCATAGAGGCTGCCTTGTTGTGGAGCTTATTTACGGGTCGGTTAGCTTCACATACTAATCTTTCCCTTACGAAAAGGTCGAAAACCGTGTCGCCCACGAAGGCAAGATTAAGGGGACTTAACATATTTACATCGCATTTTGCTGAGGTTAATTTTTCCATATATAAGATAATTCCTTAGTTCATAAATTCAAATTCGAAGTCGTAGATGCTTACTATGTCGCCTTCCTGTATGCCCTTTTCACGCAGAGCATCGATGATACCGCTGGAAATGAGCACTCTCTGGAAATACTGGAGAGACTCGTAGTCGTCCAGGTCTGTCTGACAGAGAACACGGATAAGGAAGGGAGCTTCGACGATGTAGACATCCTCTTCCACTGTGATGGTGAAGCCTGTATCCTGCTTTTTCAGGAGTGTTTCGAGGGGAATCTCTTCCTTTTCGTATCTCTTTACGGGAGGAAGAGTGGCGAGCTTAGCTGCTACTGCATCGATAACCTCTTTCGTGCCCTCTAAAATGGGAGCACACATTTCGAAATAGGTGTATCCTTTATCCTCGATGTATTTTCTGAAGCTTTCTCTCTGCTCATCTGTGGCAAGGTCAATCTTGTTACCTGCTACTATCTGAGGACTTCCTGCAAGCTCAGGATTGAAGCGTTCAAGCTCGAGATTAATCTTTTCGAAATCCTCGATGGGGTCTCTGCCCTCGCTGCCTGCCACATCGACTATGTGAAGAAGCATACGGCATCTCTCTACGTGCCTTAAGAATTCGTGGCCGAGACCTATGCCCTCACTGGCACCCTCGATAAGACCGGGAATATCTGCGATAACGAAGGAGGAGCCTTCACCCATAGATACCACGCCTAAAACGGGAGTGATGGTGGTGAAGTGGTAGTCACCGATGATGGGCTTAGCCTGGCTTACGACGGAAATGAAGCTGGATTTACCTACATTCGGGAATCCTAAAAGTCCTACATCAGCCAAAAGCTTTAATTCGAGAGTGACCTCCCATTCCTCGCCGGGCATACCTGCCTTAGCGAAGCGGGGAGTCTGTCTTGTTGCAGTGGCGAAATGTCTGTTACCCCAGCCGCCCTTACCGCCTTTAGCGGCTATGAAGGCTTCGTCTGTGGACATATCAGCCATAATAACTCCGCTGTCGCTTTCACGGATAACGGTGCCTCTGGGCACTTTGATGAGGAGGTCTTCGGCTTTTCTGCCGTTTCGTCCTCCGCCCTGACCGTCAGCACCTGTGGGAGCTTTATACTTTCTCTTATATTTGAAATCATTGAGGGTTGAGAGGTTATCGTCTACCATAAAGACGATGTCACCGCCCTTACCTCCGTCACCACCGTCGGGACCGCCTGCAGCTACATATTTTTCGCGGTGGAAAGCTACGGCACCGTTACCGCCGTTACCTGCTTTTATAAAAATTTTCGCTTTATCTACAAACATTTTTCTGCCTCCTGTGGGGTGGTAATGTTATTTTAATTAGTATAATCAATTAATTATACTATAAAATAAAGAAAATAGCAATAATTTTACGGGGAATATAAATAAAAGAATTTACACAGGGTCGGAGAGATGGCTCGGTATATTGCAAAAAAATGTTATACAACCTAACCAAATTTTTATTTTTTATTGACAAAATTTGTGGAGTATTGTATGATCATATCACTAAAATATCTGGAGGTATTATTATGATCAATACATGTGCAGAATTATTTGCAAACTTTCTGAAAGACCAGGATCTGTTTTATAAGTCCGCTACTGATTCCGACGGCGATTCAGTTATCGAGGTTCCTTATCAGGGCAAAACAGCAAGATTTTTCTTCTGCGGTGACGAAGGAACATATCTTTCTATTTATCTGGTTTATGAAAAAGTTCCCGAAGAAAAGCTTGCTGACGTTATTTTCCTTTGTAATGAACTGAACTGTCAGTACAAGTGGGTAACATTCTATGTTGATAAGGATAATGACATTATTCTTCATGACGATGCAATTCTTACCGTGGAAAATTCTTACAACGAAGCTTTTGAGCTGCTTGTACGTACATTCAAAATCTCTGACGATATCAAAACTAGAATTATGAAAACAATTTACGCTTGATCGTGCAAAAAAGACTGAGGGACTTTATGTCCCTCTTTTTGCTATAAAGAGAAAAATATATAGTCATATTAAAAATTTCGTTTTTGCTTCGTTCTCCCTCTGTGGTTTGGGATTATAAGTCAGCTAACAAACGCTCTTTGTCTGATGACCTGGCAAGTGCCTTGGAAAAAATAACGGCTCCCGTGAGACCTGGTGGCTACGCACGCCGATGCGGAGCAGCAGAAGGCCGCTGCAAAAAAATATTGGAGGACCTGATTGCAGATGAAAAAATCAGAAGTCTGATTATTGTTTCCGTTACCGAGCCTGACGAAGAGAAAATCGACAAGCTCAGAGAGAAGGTAAATGTTGAGGATAATGCGGAATTCTGGGCGGCGGTGCAGAAGTGCGATTTTTCTTCAGAAAAGAAAGGTCTGACAAAGCCGCAGCCGGAGCTTCCCGCTCGGAAAAAAGAATCGGCACAGAAAAAAAGAATACTGAGCTTGCAAAGTCAGTAACATCCGAAAAAGAAAAAGAACCGGAGAAAGCTCCCGAGGAAAAGAAGAGTGTTCTTCTGTCGGAAAAAACACGCAAGTTTCAGAACCTCAGAAAGGTGCTTTTGTCGGAGGTGCGCGGTCAGCGACACGCAGTCGATGAAGTTGTGCAGGGTATCTTTGAAAGCGAAATGTTTGCTGCTGATAACCCGAAAAGAAAAGGGCCTCTTGCCACCCAATACCATTAAGTTAAGAAACGACTGAAAAAGAAAAAGCATCTGACGTTTGCCTTGAAAGCAAATACAGGTGCTTTTTAAATTGTCAAGACACGCC
>JAZNMU010000005.1:0-3744 GCA_045579865.1 Acutalibacteraceae bacterium | reverse complement strand
CACCCAAGAAGGGAAAGCCTTTATGCGCTATTATAGATACTTCCTTTTTGATTCGCACAACTCAGTAATAAACTGCCTATCTAATTTCGATAGTTTATATCCGTTTTTATAAATCAAAACATCCTTATATATTTTTTTGTTATCAGAACATTTTTTGAGTACAAGGTTGTACCGTTCAAGCAAACTTTTGGGCGCCGGGGATACCCACATAAATGTTTCAGGATTCAGTGATAATAAATCAAATTGACTCGCACGCTCGAATATGAATATTCTGCGATCAATATTATCGGGCAATTCTTCTTTTACAACCTTTGATAATGGCATAGACGGTACATAGGGGTCTGCGTGAGCTATCTCAATATACTCCGTCAAATCTTCAAAGGTGATTTGTTCCTTTTTGGCTAACGGGTTATCCGCACTCATAATAAGTGAATAAGTAAACTCTGTAACGAGTTCATATTGAAAACCTTTTTCTTCAAGCATAGTTTTGAAGTATTTATCATAGTTTTCAGCATAACGGATAATACCGAGCTTATAGTCGTGATTTAGCATATTGTGGATGGTGCGTTGTGAATTGGTTTCCTTATAAAACACTTCAGCTGCATCCTTGGAGAGAGCTTTTGAAAACTTAGCAAAAGCCTCTGAAATATAACAGGCACGGGGTACTGAAATAGAAAACTTCTGCTTTTTGGCAGAACCGTTTTTGTAAATATCCTCAACCTGTTCGATTTGCTTGAGAATGTTTTTCGCATAACCGATGAAGGTTTCACCCTCCGGAGTAAGAAACATTCCCTTGGAGCTTCTGTCAAAAATTGTGATACCGAGATCTGCCTCCAGCTCTTTGATGGAGCGGCTGATGTTCGGCTGAGCGATAAGAAGAGTTTCGGCAGCTTTATTCAGTGAGCCCACTCTCGCTACCTCTACTGCATACTTCATATGCAAAATATTCATTATCGCACCGCCTTTTCATTTGTTTTCGGTAATTATACCACAACCGTAATAAATAATCAATGTACTTATTTGCTAATTGTTGACAACTTCCGAAAAATATATATAATAAAGAAAAAAGCATCAGCAAAGGGTTTTTATTATGAACAAAATTACAATTATCGGCACCGGCAGTGTCGGCTCAACCATCGCATACACACTCACAGCTACAAACATCGCTTCGGAAATCGTTATGATTGATGTCAACGATAAAAAAGCAATGGGTGAAGCTCTCGATATACGTCAGGGTACCCCCTTCTGTTCTCCCTGCTCCATTTATGCAGGAACCTATGCGGACGCCAAAGATTCCGATATAGTTATCATCACATCAGGCGTGGCAAGAAAACCCGGTCAGACAAGACTTGACCTTGCACAGATAAATGTTGATATTCTCAAAAGTATCATACCTCAGATAACCAGATATGCTCCCGATGCAACCTATGTTATCGTAAGCAATCCTGTGGACATTCTTACATATACTTTCTGTAAATGCTCAGACATTCCTGAAGAGAGAATCATCGGCTCAGGCACCATTCTCGACACAGCACGTCTCAGAAGCCGTCTTGCCGAATACTTCACTCTCAGTCAGCAGAACGTTCACGCTTACGTTTTAGGCGAGCACGGTGACACCTCTGTTATCCCCTGGTCCACAGCAAATATTTCAAATGTTCCCGTTATGGAATACAGCAAATCCTTCATCAGACCCGACGGAATCGTAGTTCCCGAGCTGAGTGTTGAAGAGGTTGAGGACTACGTAAGAAAATCAGGTGCAAGAGTTATCGAAAGAAAAGGCGCTACTTTCTATGCAGTCTCCATGTCTGTATGCCATATCTGCAAGTGCCTGCTCAGCGGTATCGACACCACAATGACTGTTTCAACTATGCTTCACGGCGAATACGGTATAGACGATGTATGTCTCAGCCTTCTTTCCGTGGTAGGACATAAGGGTGCTCACAGCAAGGTTATGCTTCCCCTCACCGATGCTGAGGTATGGGCTCTTCATAAAAGTGCAGAAAGCCTTAAGGCTATAATCAGACAGACAAAAATATAAAGTTCAGAGAGTGGTGTGATGCCACTCTTTTTTTATACAAAAAAAACAAGGGCAGTCGCTTAATGCGACTGCCCATTCTGTTTTATCTGCCTCAGACTGCTGCGGGTTCTGCCTTATTGAAAAGGTTTTTGAACCATTCAATAATTGTCTTGAACCATTCAACAATCTTGGTAAAGAACTTGATAAAGCCGTTAGGTGCAATACCCTCTTCATAATCAATGATGTCTTCAAAGATGTCCCATCCGAGGATTTCTTCAATAAGCTCACCTGCGGCACTGTTTTCTTTTCTGAGATTATCAAGAGACTCTTTCCAGAGCTTGTTTAGTTCCTTAACACCGCCTGCAACGTTGCCCACACCTGCATCCACACCGTAGAATACATAGTAAATAGTGGCAAGAGCTGTTTCTGCACCGAGCTGAGTTTCGGTCACGCAATCAACAACGAGATCAAGGAAGGCCTTTACATAAGGTTCTACTTCGGCAGTCATACCGAGTTTTTCTCTGAGGAACTTAAGAACCAGTTCGCTGTTTGTTTCGTTTGCGATGAATCTGATGATAAGGTTTGCTGCAACTGTAACGAGTTCTTTTTCGTCACCGCTTTCACCTTCAGCATAAACCATCTTATAGGCTGTCTTGCCGTTAAGTGAAGTATAGGATTCGAGCTTACCTACAGTGAGTTCAGCGATATAATCGATGTCATCTACTGTGAATTCGTAGCCTGCATTTTTGAGAACTTCAAAGAGCTTGTCAACAAGCCAATCGAAGTCAATTTCAGCAAGATCTACACCGATAAGCTCATAAAGGTCGATCTGTGCGATAGGCTCGATAGCAGCAAGAAGTGTATATACAGCATTGAGTGTGTTCTTGACTACTGTGTCAACACCGTTTGAGTTGATGAAGTAGATAAGGTTGGGAAGCATATCGAGGATAGCCTGTGCGGGATCGTCAGCGAGAATTTCGTCCACTCTGTCAAGAAGAGGATTAAGGATAGATGTGAGAAGCACATCACCGTCAGCCTCTACTGCTGCATAATAATCAGCGGGAGCGAGAATTCCCTTACAGTCAAGTGTTTCAAGGAGAGGAATAATACCGTAAGCATAACCTTCTGCACCCTTGAGAGTGATGGCATCTGTCTTTTCCATATTTACGAAGAAGGAGATGTCTTCGTCAGCAAGAACAAACTTAAGAATGCCGTAGAGAGGTTCGAGTACATCACAGAGAGATTCTACGAACTGTGCTCTGTCATTATCGAATTCGGGAACCTTGACGTCAGCTACAGCTGCGATATCAGCGATACCTGTTGTCTTGAGAACCTCAGCGATAAGACCGCCTACTACCTTGTCGTTAACCTTGAGTTCTGTGAGGTTTGCAAGCACACCTGCAAGAGCATCACGGATGGTGATAACGATATCACTGTTATAAACTGAACCGCCGAGAAGTGAATTGATGAGCTCCTTGAGAGTCTCTTCTGAAGCACCGTTACCGTCAACATCGAGACCGAGAAGGTATACGATATTGTTTACGAAATCACCGAAGTTGTCAGCGATATACTGAGCCATTTCTTCTGTGTAAATCATACCGTAAACGTTTTCACCTAAAAGACCTGAGGATTCAGCTGCGGAGAATACATAATCAGTACCAGCTCTTTCAGTAAACTTCCAGTCGAAGTCCTGAACGGGAACCTCGCCCATATTGATGAGGTTGAGG
>JAZNMU010000004.1:0-5582 GCA_045579865.1 Acutalibacteraceae bacterium | reverse complement strand
GAGGGTTCTGATTTCACCGAATTCCTCGTTATTGAATAGCAAGAGCTTGGATTCACTCATCATCTTCTGCCTCCTGAATAATAATCTGACCTTCGTTGCAGATGATTTCGATATTTGCTGTGGGATCAATTCCTGCAGCCTCAAAATCATCGCTTTCGAGGGTTAATGTGTTTGCCCCGTAATTTGCAAGAGGTTCATCGCTTACCTTTACGGAAACATATTCGCCGGGGAGAACGTCAAGCATACCACGGATGTTTTCGGGGAGCTTGATGTTGCCTTTCTTTGTAATCGTGGATTCAAAACCTATCATCATAATAAAAGATTTCCTTTCGTGTGTTATTCATAAATAATTGTACCGTTCTCTACGGTGAGATCTGAAAAATTCATCTGTCGGGGCATTGTCCGTATGCGTTCTTCCATATCGTAGTTTGATATGAGGAGTTCTTTGAACATACTGCCGCCGTCATATCTCTGCCTGATGTTGTTAAGCCGTTCATAGCTGTACATCGTGTAGCCGTCATAAAGCTGACGGATTTCTTCGCAATCGTTGTATGAAACAAGAAATTTTGATTTCGAGTTCACCAGTGTATTGCGTAACCTTTCATGGTCAGCTTTTCCGAACCCTACGTTTTCGTAGTAGCTCTCTGTGTTATAGTACGGGGGATCGCAATAGAAAAAGCTGACCTCACTGTCATGGAGTGAAATCAGCTTTTCAAAATCTCTGTTTTCGATAACGACTTTCTGCAATCTTCGGGAAGCCTGTTCGATTATCGGGAAGTTACTCCACATTGAATGAGGCTTACCGCCGAAGCTGTCACAACCGCTTGCGTAGCTGTATCTGATGAGCTGATAGAATTCGGCAGCTCTTTTCACATCGCCGATTTCTGCCTTTTCGCTGATGATGTGCTTTATACGTTCAAAATCATCTCTTGAGTTAAGAACGTACCGGAGCCTTTCAATCAGTTCGGCGCTGTGATCTCTGACACAGGTAAACAAGTTCGAGACATTGCTGTTGAAGTCGTTGAAAACCTCATGATCGTTTCCGGGAGGCTTTGCAAACAGTATCCAACCGCCACCACCGAAGACCTCAATGTATTTTTCATAATACAATGGGAATCTCGGAATAATGATGTCACGGGAGGATTTCTTTCCCCCGATCCAGCTCATAAAGCTGTTAATGGGAATCACCGCCTTTAGCCCGTTATGCAGGCCAAAGGCAAGAAATATCTTCATTCAGCCTGCATTCACAGGCTGATTTTATTCGATTTCGTTACATTCGGATGCGGTTCTGTCAACTCCAAGATAGTTGGGCTGATAGTCACTGAGCCATGTACCGCCGAATAAACTGTGTGTATTGATACGCCACATTGCCAGTTTTCCTATCTCTATCTTGGTATTGTCAATCATAAACATAAGATTACAAAGACCATCATGCTCAAATTTGTAAATCTCCTTGAAATCTGATGTTTCGGGTAAAGCGCCATTCTCACGGAGCATAGTCGTGATACCTGACACCCATTCGTTAAGGTCACCGCCGCAACCCTGTATGACCAATCCTTCCCGGTCGGTCATACGACATAATTCATTGAGTGATAATTCTTTAATCATAAGCTTTGTGTCATTTCTTCATTCTGCGTTTCCATAAATTCTTCAAGAGTGATGGGATCGCCTATGAAGTTGTAGTTGTGAAACCTTACATCCATTCCGAATTCAGCACCAATAATCGGCTCTTTAGTAATAACTGTACCCATATGGTTTACAAACACGGTTTCCCGAAGCTCATTCGGTTCGCCGTCACACGCATCCCGAAGGTCATATGCGTACAAGCCGTCAGGAACTGTAAGTCGGTCTATTCTTGAATTTGTGAATATGGCTTCAAGATTGAATATCATAAAGCTCTCATATTCTGCCTCACTTGCTGCAACTCTCATAATTCATCAACTCCTTAATCCTTTCGCCCAGAGCCTTAATAACGGGAACACTTACAGCATTGCCGGCCATTTTGTAAAGGGCGGAGTCTTTCATTCCGATGGCCTGTACCTTGAAGAACTGCTCATCGGTGAAACCCTGTAACCGCCAGCACTCGATTGGCATAAGCCGTCTGATTCTGCCCTTATGGACAACGCCATGTCTGTCCTGAACGGTTATTGTGTACATGGGATCGTCAGGGTTCTTCATTCTTCGGCCCTGCTGCCTTACATTTTCCTTATCGGGTGTAAGGATGGGGATGGGGGCATCTTCCACAAGAACCGCTGAATGCTCGCCTTTACGGTTGCTTACACCGGAATCCTGTCGGGCAGTAATGCACCTTGCGTGGTCGGTTATCTTCGGATCAACATTCTGATCGATGAAATAAAGACCTGTTTTTCCACCACCGCCGCCGGAACCTGCACAAAGGGTACACGCTACTCCGTTTGAGTCATAGACTCTTGAGCCTTGTGAGCCTGGGATGATTTGCCTAAGATTTTCTTCATACTGACATCTGAGAGGAAATACTTTTCCGGAACATTCTGTATCAAGATATCCGACAATGTACACTCGTTTTCGCTGTTGGGGGACACCGAAATGGGCGCTGTTATGAACCATCCATTCAAATGAATACCCCAATTCGGATAGCGTTTCAAGGATGACATTGTAAGTTTTCCCCTCGTCATGCGATAACAGTCCGGGTACATTTTCAAGCACAAAAAACGCAGGTCGCTTGGCTTTAACAACTCTTGCAATTTCATGGAAGAGAGTACCTCTCGTATCGCTGAATCCAAGTCTTTTTCCGGCTGTGCTGAAGGGTTGGCATGGAAATCCTGCAACAAGCAGGTCAAAATCTCCAAGCTCTGACGTATTGATTTCTCTTGCGTCATTAAAATACGCCTCACTTTCAGTGTTATAAATTGCTCTGTAGGCATCTGCAGCGTTCTTGTCTATTTCACAGAAGCCGATACATTCAAAACCGCCCGCTGCTTCAAGACCTGAACGAAAACCGCCTATGCCTGAGAACATATCAAAGAACCTGATTGCTTTAATCACTTCCTTTGCGTTTATTTTTGAGCTTTCAGCTCATCTTGGGAGTTTCGATTTCTTCCGACTCTTCTCTGTATTCATACGTTTCAGACTTTTCGTCATAATAGAGAGAGTAATCTTCAAGACTACACCCTCTTATGTCTGCCGCCATTTCGTATGCTTCCTTTGAATGTGCATCGGGAATATCAAGAAAATCGATCTCTTTGTTCATGATTTCGAGTTTGCCGACATTAACGCCGATATCCTCGTCTGCCCAGGCGTACTTAAAACGAATATCGGGATACATCTCGGACAATTTTTCAATTATGGGCAATGCTCTTGACCAAGCGGTGCTGAAGGTAAGGGTGTTGTTTTCAAATGGTTCGGGAGAGTAGGAATTCCATTTTGTACCCCACTTGTCACAGCACCAGTCGTACCATGTGGTAGCACCGTAATTGACGAGGTTGTCAATGTAGGTTTTGCCGAGTTCTAATAGTTTTGAGGTATTCGGTGCATTGAGATCGGTTTCCATTATTCTCGATTCCGAATATTTAACATAGAACTTGGAGTTGAGCTTTTCAAGAATATCTCTGAAAGCTAATGCGTCGAGCTTTTTAACACCGAAGTCACCGGTTATGGGACAGGCTGCTTTGAGATATGCCATTATTGAGTCCTTCTCAATTGAACCTGAAGTGATATCAAGAGATTTTGGCATAGGAATTATCTTGTTGAAATCAAGAGTACCAATAGGTTCGTTGTCATATCTGACCGCTTCGAGAAGCTCATTGATTTTTGACTGGTCACCTATAAGTTCCAGTCGGTTAGTAATGTGGTTTGGCATTTAGTCCATTCCTTTCATAAAAAATACCGCCGGTTACATAGTAACTGACGGTGTTTCTGATTCCGCAGGATCTTCAGAAGGTTCAATTTTGTGGAAACTATCCACTTCGGGACAGATTCCGAGCCTACGGCCGTTATCGAAATCTGTATGCAAAGTACCTGCATCATCTACGAACTTTACTGTGCCTGTAGTTCCGGGAGGAACGGGGTTGGGATCGTCATTCATCTGATCCAGCATGATTCTTGTGCCGGGGGGAAAAGAATTCTTGTAGTAATCCACAAGGCCTCTTGGCATGAACATTGTCATCACTTCCTTTCAATATATTTTAATGGTACAAGATAGTTAAAACCGAAATATTCGATTATGTATCCTGTCATTACAAGATTTAAGAGAGGCAGAGGCATAATTTCTTCGTCACAGTATTCGTCAACATCAAACTGCACTTTACAACCGCCATATACCTCTTTGGCTGCTTTGAACAGGGTGTACTGTTCGGGAGTTAGACCGGTAAGTCTCATAACAGAAAAATCGAGAGCACAGGGGAGAAAATACTTTTCTGCCTGTTTCCACAAGCCCTCATCGGCAGACAAAAGAAAAACCGCTGCAACTAAATTGCGGCGGCTCTTTTCAACGATGAGAATTCTCTTTTCAAAGAAATCATAAAAACGGTCACGATGTGATGGGTTTTCAAAACTTGGCTTATACGGATTGTTTTTGAGAAGACGCTTTTTTAAAGCCCTGCATTCATATCCTTCTACGAAGTCTGTTAATACCTTTCTTCTGTCAACACATATAGGGTGATAATTGCTGTTGCTTTCGATAGCGAGACTTGAGACTGGTGAACAGCCTCTTGTAGGTGTTTTCATCATTATTTCGTACATACGGAGTTCGGGGGAGTTGGTAAAAAGCATTATTGATTTCCTTCCTTACATTCTTAATCCGATTTCACTTTCGGTTTGGTGCTGTTTCTGAACGAGAACAGGTCTGAGCTGTTCCATATATTCGGGGCTGACACATCTGTCAACAAACATTCCAAATGTGTTTAGTATACGCTCGCCGTCAGGAGTGAGGATGTAGAGGTCACCTTTTAAGCCTTTCTCACAAATGAAATCTGCGACAGCCTTTGTGTCGTTATCGATTTGTGTTGCCTCACCATCGTCAGTAATGCCGATAAGTTTTTCGTAGTTCTTGAATTTGCTCATTTAGGTTTTCCTTTCTGAAATTCATATATTTTCACAAACTTTTAAGTGTTTTAAAATTAAAGTTTATGAATTGTTCTGAAAATAAGTAAAGCCTGCAGGTTTTCTTACCTGCAGGCTTCGGGGAAGAGGAGATGATTATTTATCTTTAATATTGTATATTTCGCTCATTAATCTGATTCCGAGCTGAAGTCCGTACTTGAATGCTGATATATTGAGTCTGCCGTTATGGATGTTGTCCAGTACAGTATATTTCTCATACAGCTCGGATTGTTCTTTTGTAAAGGTTTCAATCAGCTTTTTTTCTGCTGCTATTGATTCATTCACATATTCCGGTTCAGCTTTGATGTGATCGGTGGGGCGGAGGTTTGAGGTATATATTTCTTCGATTACACTTTTCATAATATCATCCTTTCAATCTATTTCTTTCATCATGGCTGCACCTAATTTAAAGCCACGCTTGAAGGCTTCGGTTTCCATAGCTGAATTAACTTTTGAGCTGGCCTCACAGAATTCTTCAAGTTTTTCTTTCTGTTCATCATTCA
>JAZNMU010000003.1:0-12182 GCA_045579865.1 Acutalibacteraceae bacterium | reverse complement strand
AGGAAAAATCTTTTGAAAAAAGGTTGAAAAAATTTGACAAATCGGGTAATATAATAAAGGTAAAATTATATTATTCAATGAAACATTGGAGGTATTTATTATGTCAGTAAAAGTTGCTATTAACGGTTTCGGTCGTATCGGGCGTCTTGCATTCCGTCAGATGTTCGGTGCAGAAGGTTATGAAGTTGTTGCTATCAACGACCTCACAAGCCCCAAAATGCTTGCTCACCTTCTCAAGTACGACACTGCTCAGGGCAGATACGACGGTCACACTGTAGAAGCAGGTGAAAACTCAATCACAGTTGACGGTAAGGAAATCATCATCTATGCTAACCCCAACCCTGCAGAACTTCCCTGGGGCGAAATCGGTGTAGACGTAGTTCTCGAATGCACAGGTTTCTTCTGCTCAAAGGCTAAGGCTCAGGCTCACATCGATGCAGGCGCTAAGAAAGTAGTTATCTCTGCTCCCGCAGGTAACGACCTTCCCACCATCGTTTACAGCGTTAACGAAGGTACTCTTACAGCTGAAGATACCATCATCTCTGCTGCTTCCTGCACCACAAACTGCCTTGCTCCCATGGCTAAGGCTCTCAACGATTACGCTGCTATCCAGAGCGGTATCATGACTACTGTTCACGCTTACACAGGTGATCAGATGGTTCTCGACGGTCCTCACAGAAAGGGTGACCTCAGAAGAGCTCGTGCTGCAGCTGCTAACATCGTTCCCAACTCAACAGGTGCTGCTAAGGCTATCGGCCTTGTAATTCCCGAACTCAACGGCAAACTCATCGGTTCTGCTCAGAGAGTTCCCACTCCCACAGGCTCCACAACTATCCTTGTTGCTGTAGTTAAGGGTGACGACGTAACTAAGGAAGGCATCAACGCTGCTATGAAGGCTGCTGCTTCCGATTCCTTCGGTTACACAGAAGAAGAACTCGTATCCTCCGACATCGTTGGTATCAGATACGGCTCACTCTTCGATGCTACTCAGACCATGGTTACAAAGATCGAAGACGGTCTCTATCAGGTACAGGTTGTTGCTTGGTACGACAACGAAAACTCCTACACAAGCCAGATGGTTCGTACAATCAAGTACTTCGCAGAGCTTGCATAAGTTAAAAGTTAACTTCAGAGAGGTTGCAGAAATGCAGCCTCTTTTTTTGCACTTACTGTCATTTTTTTCTTCATAATTTGCAGTGTTTGTCATTTACTTTAACACTTTAGGAGTGTATCATATAATTACAGAGTTAAGTCTTCCATGTCGGTTAATGTTGACAAAACAGGGAGAACACTTTAGAATAAAAGCATAACAGCGTAAAGGAGAAAGCTATGAGAAAAGTTAACATTTTACCCTACATATTCCGCGGGGTATCGTCCCTGATTTTTGCGGCACTGAGTATTTACATATTCTGTCCTGCGATTAATGTCCGTAATCCCGGTCTGTGGATTATTATTAACATTTCACTTTTTATTTTTACTATTCTGGTGCGTCTTTTTAAGGGTGCCAAGGATTTCGGATGGGTTACAGTAAAGAAAAAGACAGGCTCAAAGGGAAGAACAAAAAAATACACAGAGTTCAGATTTGATATCAAATATTATCTTCTTCCCATTATAACTACAGTTCTGACCGTGGCTTTTCTTGTTTTCGGTACCACCGTTTTCAATGCTACCAGATATTCGGAAATTTTAAAGGTTACGGATTCCGATTTTTCGCAGGATATGGTCGAATCGGTGGGAACAGATTCCATCGCACTTATGGATACTGCCTCTGCCCGTATGCTCGGTGACCGTGAAATAGGTGCTCTTTCAGATGTGGTGAGTCAGTTTAATGTGTCTTATGACTATACACAGATTGACCATAACGGAAAGCCTGTGAAGGTTTCTGCTCTGGAATATGCGGGCTTTTTCAAATGGGTAAATAACAGAAACAGCGGAACAAAGGGTTATGTAACAGTGAATCCCGTTTCTATGTCGGCCTCCTTTGTGAAATCCGACGGAATGAAATATGTTCCTTCAGCCTTCTTTTCTGAGGATGCTCTGCGCTATATCAGAAAGGCATATCCTACCCTTATGCTTGATAATCTGCATTTCGAAATTGATGAAAGCGGTAAGCCCTATTATGTGGCTTCGGTTATAGAAAGAACAATAGGCTTATTCGGAGGTAAAACCGTTAGTGGATGTGTAGTTCTTGATCCTGTAAGCGGTGAAACGGAAAAATATGATGTGGCTGATATCCCGAACTGGATAGATGTGGTCTTTTACGGAGATCTTATCTGTCAGCAGTATAATTGGTTCGGTATGCTGCAGAACGGTTATCTGAACAGCTTATTTGCTAAAAAGGACTGCAAGCAGGTAACTACCTATTATTTAGGTGATGAGGAATTGACAGATGAAGCACCTGTTTCCGATTACGGTTATGTGGCCAAGGATGGCGATATATGGATTTATACGGGTGTAACCTCAGTGAATGGTGACAGCTCAAACATCGGTTTCCTTCTGGCTAATGAGAGAACAGGCGAAAGTCGCTATTATCAGATAGCAGGTGCCGATGAAAAATCTGCTATGGCGGCAGCTGAGGGTGAGGTACAGGAAAAAGGTTATCAGGCATCCTTTCCGTCACTGATAAATATCGACGGACATCCTACATATATTATGGTGCTCAAGGATTCAGGCGGACTTGTTAAGCTTTACGCTACGGTAAATGTGGAGCAGTATAACATCGTTACCACAGCCACCACTCAGGACGAATGTATCAGGAAATACAAATCAGCCCTTGGCATAGATAATGAAGTTATTCCTGATAATGTAACGGAAACAGAGATAACCGTCGCTGATATAAAGTATATTGACATTGACGGAAACACCTATATTTATATTATTGACGGTAAGGATAATATCTTCAGAGCAAAAGCCGGCACAAATGAAAATATGCTTTTACTCAGGTCGGGCGACAGAGTAAAAATAACTCATTCGGGAAAGAATATTATCTCCTGCGAAAAAGTTAAATAAACCAAAAGGGCGATGCGGATTTTTCTGCATCGCTTTCTTAATACCAAGGGACGGGTTCGTTGTGCTTTCGGCATAACCGTAACCTGTCCCTTTGTGTTATGTATTTTTTTACATTTTTTCTTGCATTGGAAAATAAGTAGTGCTATAATAATAAAATATTATTCCTATGAGGTGATAAAATGAATATAGGTATTTACGGTTACGGAAACTTAGGTAAGGGCGTAGAGGATTCCATAAAAAGAAACAGCGATATGTCCTTGGTGGCAGTTTTCACACGCAGAAAGCCCGAAACTTTAAAGATAGCTACAGAGGGTGTGCCTGTGGTTTCCGCTGACGATATATTAAACTGGAAGGATAAAATCGATGTGCTTATTATCTGCGGAGGCAGTGCTACGGATTTGCCCGAAATGACTCCGTACTTAGCTGAGCATTTCAATGTGGTGGACTCCTACGATAATCATTCGGCGATACTTACTCATTTTAAAAATACAGATAAATCCGCTCTCAAGGGAGGAAAGACAGCACTTATCTCCTGCGGATGGGACCCGGGTATGTTCTCTCTTAACCGCCTTTATGCAGGTTGCATTATTCCCGACGGTAACGACTATACCTTCTGGGGTAAGGGTGTTTCTCAGGGACACTCCGATGCTATCCGCCGTATCGAGGGCGTTATCGATGCCCGTCAGTACACAGTGCCCGTGGAGGAGGCTGTGGAAAGAGTAAGAAGCGGCGAGGCTCCCGAATTCACTGCCAGAGACAAGCATAAAAGAGAATGCTATGTGGTAGCCGAAGAGGGCGCAGATAAGGAAAGAATCCTCAGGGAAATCGTAACTATGCCCGCTTACTTCGAGCCCTACGATACCACCGTTACCTTTATTTCTGCTGAAGAAATGAAGGAAAAGCACAGCGAACTGCCTCACGGCGGCTCTGTTATCCGTACAGGTAAAACAGGTCAGGGCGACTGTCATAATCAGGTAATCGAGTATAAGCTCACTCTTGACTCAAACCCTGAGTTTACAGGCAGTGTTCTCGTCTGCTTCGCACGTGCCGTCTGCCGTATGGCTGAAAGAGGAAATTACGGCTGCAAGACAGTTTTCGATGTAGCTCCTGCCGACCTTTCAGCTGTGGCAAGAGAAGAAATAATCGCTCATCTTTTATAAGGAAGTGAATTTTATGTTATGTGAAAATATCGGTGTAAACTCTGCAGGACATCTTACTTTTGCAGGTCAGGATACTGTGGAGCTCGCCAAGGAATACGGCACACCTCTTTATCTTATGGACGAAAACAGAATCCGTGAGAAATGCCGTATATATATGAAGGCTATGAAGGATGCCTTCGGTGAGGAAAGCCACCCTGTTTATGCAGGTAAAGCGGCTTGCTTCAAGTATATCTATAAGATTATGAAGGATGAAGGAATGGGTATAGATTTGGTTTCTCCCGGTGAAATCTATACTGCTCACAGTCAGGGCTTCCCGATGGAAAATTCCTTCTTCCACGGTAATAATAAAACCGACGCTGATATAGCCTATGCTATGGAATGCGGTGTAGGTTATTTTATGGTCGATAATATGTACGAAATCAAGGCTATAAATGACCTTGCGGGTAAAAGAGGACAGGTGCAGAAGGTTATCCTCCGTCTCACTCCCGGTATCGACCCTCACACTTATTCTGCCGTTGCCACAGGTAAGGTGGACTCTAAATTCGGTATCGCTATCGAAACGGGACAGGCTGAGGAATTCGTGAAAGAGGCTGTCAAGCTGGAAAACGTAAAGATTATGGGCTATCACTGTCACGTAGGCTCCCAGGTATTTGATGAAGAGGGTAGTGTATATCTTGACGCGGCATCCATTATGCTTTCCTTTGCCGCAGATATGGAAAAGAGATACGGACTTCCTATGGAAATCCTCAATATGGGCGGTGGCTACGGTGTAGCTTATACGAATGAGGATACAGGCGTGGATATTTCCGCTAATATCCACCTTTTAGCAAAGCATATAAATGCAGAATGTGAAAAGCTCGGAATAAATATGCCCAAGGTGCTTATGGAGCCGGGCAGAAGCATAGTAGCTGATGCGGGAATGACTCTTTATTCCGTAGGTACTCTTAAGGAAATTACAGGCTATAAAAACTACGTTTCTGTTGATGGCGGTATGACCGATAATCCGAGATTTGCTCTTTACGGCTCTAAGTATACGGTGTATCTTGCCGAAAGAATGAATGACGAAGCAGCTTTCAGATGCGATGTAGTGGGCAGATGCTGTGAAAGCGGAGATATTATTCAGCCCGATGTGCTTTTACCGAAGCCTGAAAGAGGTGAAATCCTCGCCGTTGCCACCACGGGTGCATATAACTACTCTATGGCATCCAACTATAACCGCATACCGAGACCCGCCCTCGTAATGCTCAAGGACGGAGAAAGCTTCCTCGCTGTTAAGAGGGAAACCTTCGAAGACCTGGTGAAGAATGATATGTAATAAACATGGGGCTGTTGCATTTTTGCAACAGCCCCTGTAGCTTTTACAAACAGCAAAAGTGCATAACGGTCAATTGCTGTTATGAATAAATAATCAAAGGCTTTTTAGTATATTTTTTGACAAAAAAATCTAATAAAACTTAAAAAGCCTTTTCAAAAATAAACAAATCGTATATAATGTGTCGGTACAGAAAAAGAAAAGGTAGTTGATATATGAAAAAAACAAACGTATACAGATTAAGTCTGTCAGGGATGTTTTTAGCCCTTGTTTTCGTTCTGCCCCTTCTGACGGGACAGATTCCTCAGCTCGGAGAAAAGTTCTGTCCTATGCATATTCCCGTTTTTCTCTGCGGATATTTATGCTCGGGGATATGGGGGCTTGCCGTAGGCTTTGTCGGTCCGCTTCTGCGCTCTTTTATTGTCGGTGTGCCGGCACCCTTATTTCCTAAAGCAGTTTCCATAGCTTTTGAGCTTGCGACCTACGGTTTTGTTTCGGGAACACTGTACAGACTTCTGCCGAAGAAAAAGAGTAATCTCTATCTCTCTCTTATACTCTCTATGGTTGCGGGCAGACTTGTGCGGGCTGCTGTGCAGTTTATTTGCGTGGGACTGAATGCATCCGAGTTCGATTTTTCCGCATTCTTTACAGTAGTGGTGGTAAATGCAGTTCCGGGTATTATAATTCAACTTCTGCTTATTCCTGTTCTTGTTTCCGTAGCGGAAAAATATAAAAGCAGAAACAGATAAATATTGACATCGGCTATGTTAAATTTTATAATGAATTTAATGATATTCTGAAAGTAAAAGGAGATGTAAATATGAAAAAAATAATTCTTTTCCAGGGCGACTCCATAACCGACTGCGAAAGAACCCGTGAGCTTCCCTCGAACATTATCGAAAAGCTTTATGTAAAGGCAAACTACATCGCGCGCAAAAGAACTGAATTGGGCTTCGGCTATCCCTCTATGGTAGCCAAAGAGCTCGGAGATGAAAACTACACCTTTGTAAACAGAGGTGTGGGCGGTGACAGAATTTTAGATGTTTATGCCCGTATAATCAGAGATATTATTAAAATAAAGCCCGATGTTATGAGTCTTTTAGTCGGCGTGAACGATGTATGGCACGACTTCGACTGGAATAACGGCACGGGCTTCAGAAGATTTGAAAGAATGTATAATATTCTCTTCGAGGAGCTTACAGAGGAGCTTCCTGACACGAAGTTCATTATTCTCGGTGCCTTCGCTCTCGAGGGCTCTGCCACAGCTGACAGACCTGACCAGCCTGATCGCTACAGAGAGTTCAGAGAGGGTGTGGCTAAGGTAGCAGCCATAGAAAAGAAAGTAGCTGAAAAGTACGGAATAAAGTTCATAGACCTGGGTAAAATCCTCGATGAGGAGGCAGAAAAGTACACTGCCAAAGCTCTTACAGGTGACGGCGTGCATCCCACGGAAAAGGGACACGAAATCATAAAAAGAGAATGGCTCAAGGCATTCAATGAATTATAAAAAGTTAACGGGTAGCACTGTGAGGTGTTACCCGTTATTTTGTGCCTGAAATTATCAGATTTCTTCGGCTTTTTCGCCGGAGGCTCGGAACTGCAGAGCATCCTGAATTGTACGGAAAGCACCCGATTCGTTGAGATTATTACTCATACGGGTTTCTGCGGCAGTTCTGACAGGAAACTGGAAGGGTGTCTGCTGATGGGTGTAATTAATCCAGGAGTCCACTAACCATCCGTCCTCTATCTCCTCTATCTCATAGGTAATATAGCCTCTCTGTCTTTCTGCATTTTCAGCCAGTGAAAAGGCGGCGAAGGTATCATTGGCTGTTCTTTTGCCGAAGAATATATTATCGGATGTGTATATTTCCTTGCCTAATGAGAAGTAGGGGGCAGTGTAGGAGATGCCGTCTTTACTGTAAAGCACCCGTCCCGTAACCTCGGTTTTGTCTCTCCAGCCCTTGTTGTTTTCGTCAGACGTCCACAGCTGAATAGATTCCGTACCGTAAAAGTGCGGATTGACCGTCCATTCGAAGTGATGTATCAGCTTCCACGACTCTGTTTCTGTGGGGAGCCTTACGGCGATGCCTGTTATACGAAGCTCCTTTTCGTCGTAAACTGTGGTTGTGTAGTTAGAGATATTGCCTGAGCCGTTTGTATATGTCGTTGTTACTTTTCTGCCTTTGTTCAGGGGGCGGTCATTGACATCGGTGAATACCTCTGTAGCGCCCTCGCACTCCTTTATTTCCTCAGCGGTCAAATCCTCTAAAACATGAGAGGGGAAGCCGAGAGAAATGAGATGTTCCTTTATTGCCTGAACCTCGGTGTGCTCGGTGTCGCTTTTAACCACCCAGTTCATATCGTAACGGCTGAACATCAGATTGGCAGACAGACAGCAGATGCCTGCTGTGGTTATCAGTATGAGGGCGAGCGCACGGTCGGATATTTTTACGGGTGCGTTTTCTATGGCGTAGCCTGTCTCTGCTGTTTCTTTTGAAAGCTTATACAGGCTTCTTATAATGAAGATATAACCGATAACCATGCCCCAGCCGAGGATAAAGCCCGTATATTCCATAAAGGCAAGCAGACAAAGGAAAACATACCACAGTATAAGAGCAGTTATTCTTTTGGTGTCGGATATCATTCCTGCTTTCTGCTGCAGAGTGCTTATGCCTTTGCGCAGAAGCAGCAGGAAAAGAAGCATCAGACACATATCGAAAACAGACAGTGTAAGTGCTATATCATTAAGAGAACTGCTGTATATGGTGGAATTTACGATGAGAAGAGCAAACAGCCGTACGGCTCTTATATTAGTCAGGACAAAGCATCCGCGGAACCATTTGTTTTCTTTTCTTAATGCTCTCAGACCGAGTATGGAAAGAATGGTGCCGACAAAGGGCAGAATGTGATTCAGACACCAGAAATTCAGTGTCAGAGCAGAAAATGCAAGACCTGTAAAAACACGGTTAAGTGACTTTTTGAATGGGGTGACACTGTTTACAATATAGTCAGGCGGAATTTCTGTTACACGGTTTTTCAGTGTTTCTTCAAAATAGCTGTCAAAAAGCTCATACTTATCCATTACCGTCACCTCCCAGCTCTTTTCGAAGCTTCTTTTTTATTCTGTACAGCTTTCCTTCTACAGCTTTTTCCGTAGTAGCAAGCTCACGGGCTATCTGTGCTGTAGACTGCATATAGTAATACTTTCTGTAAAAAAGCTCTCTTTCCTTACGGGATAGCCTGTTGAGAGCATCCATCAGTGCTTTTTCCTGTTCCTGTATGATAAGTATCTCTTCGGGACCCGGGGTGGGGGAGACTGTTTTTGTGTGCATTTCTTCGGTGCTGAGGCTTATTTTTATTTGTCTTGCCCTGTTCAGTGCGGTGTTTCTCGCTATTGCTGTCAGCCATCCGTTAAAGCTGCCCTTAGAGCTGTCGTACTGATCTATCTTGTTCCATATCTTCATCGAAATCTCCGACAGACATTCCTCACGGTCTGAAGGATTTTCGAGAATGGGTGAAATTATGTAATTTATGAGAGGGGAATAATGCCGGAGCAGTTCATCCATACCGCTTTCGTCTCGGCATTTTATGAGCCCTATAATTCTCTTTTCCACAGCACAGCCTCCTTTCTTTTAAGCTCTTTCTACTACATTATACACCGAAAAAAGATAAAACCCACGCTTTTCCGATAAAAAAACGCCGTAATTTTCATTACAGCGTTTATGTTTTTATTCTGCCATTGCAGAGGCTTCTGCTTTATTGATTTCGTCCAGGCTCTGCTGTCTGCGTTCTTCGAGGAATTTAACGATTTCCTTATGCTTTTTACCGGTCAGCTTAAAGAAAATCATAGGAATTACGGCAAGTAATGCCGATACACCGGGGAAGAGTGAGAAAGCGTAAAGAAGACCCTTTTTCGCCTCCATGGGCATAAGCTCGGGTGTGTCTGCGAACTGTGTGTAGCCTACATAAATAAGCAGAAGGTTTGTCACATAGGTGGTGCAGTTAGTGATGATTCTGGACAGCGTGCCCTTGAGTGCACTGACGGTAGCTTCATTTCTTTCGCCGAACTCGTATTCGCCGTAGTCGTAAACGGCCATCTGGATAAGACCGGATATGGTGTTATAAAAGCCTGTGGTCAGACCGTGAAGAGCGTACCAGAAAACTACTCTGACAAAAATTTCCTGAGGCTCGTGCTCCTCGTAGGGATAAATGGAGAGGAACATAGCTACATAGCACACGAAGGTGCCGAGTCTCATACCGATGTAAAGAATTTTATCGTCTACCCATCTGCGGACAATCGGTGCGGCGAAAAGAGAGATACCCGTCGTAACGAAGGAGGCAAGAGAGGCCACTGACAGGAGAGCTGCATAGTTTCCGTCGTTATATATGTAGGTAAATTCCAGTGCAGTTCCCTCGAATAGAGTGAGGGTGAAGGTCTCCGCTCTGAAGCAGGCGATGAAGGCATAGGTCATAAGACTGTAGCCTATACCGAAGCCGAGGCTGAGAATTTCCGAAATCATATAAAGTATAAGAGGCTTGTTACGAAGAATGTTTTTGTAAACCTCACGGAGCTTGGGTGTTTCCTCCTTCGGAGGGTCGTTGATTCTTTCCTTGGTTTCAACTATGTTCCATATAGTCAGAGGAATGGCAGCTATGGTAACCACACTGTAGCCGTAAAAATATCTTTCCGCATCCGAAAGGTTGGGGAGAAGGAAGGGCAGTAAGGCGGCGATATAGGTGCCGATGGAGCCGATGGCAGAGCCTAAAATACTGTCGATGGCGGCAATGTAGCCTCGTTCCATATTATTTGTCGTTCTTCTTGCATTGAGTGCCGTCAGAGCCGAGTTGTAAAAGGTGCTGAAGGCATCGTTCAGGAAATAAAGCAGAACGAGATATGCCACCTTGAAGGTGTCGCTTACACCCGGGAAGTATTCCTTAAGCGGGAAGGCCTGCATAATAACCACAAGATTAAACGGTATAATCATAATCATCAGCCAGGGCTTGAAGCGGCCCCAGGAGCCGAAGGTGCGGCGGCTTTTATCGAGGAAGGAGGAAACGATTACATCGTTTGCTATATCCCAGAAGCCCAGGAAAAAGATAATGGTGCTGTAGGTGGCGAAGGCGCCTTCGCTCAGGCCTAAGAATGTGGATGCTACCAGAGCACCGAAAAAGCCGTTCATAGCACCGCCGACTCTTGAGACAGCCGAGCTTGCAGAGTATGCGGCATATTCGCGGAAAGTCAGCTTTTCGTTGACATCTGTCGCAAGGGAGTTTTTGATTTTCTTCATATTTACACCTCTTGGTTTTATAATAAAATCATTATACATCAGCGCTATAATAAAGTCAATCCGTTAACCTTCTTAATAAAGAAAAAAGCCCCGCCGTAAAGCGGGGATTAAGTTAAGGTTTGCGGATGCTCAAATTAAGACCCAAAGCGGCAACTGCAAGTGCAAGCAGAAGCACAAAGGGAGCCGTATATCCGCCTGAGGATGAAAGGAGATTACTGCTTGCCGTGGCAATAAAGGATGCGAAAATCAGATTGAAATTGATAACGCTGAAATTCGTCGGGAAATGCTTTTTGCCGTAGAAGGCGGCTACGAAGGCGGAACATACGGTGGGGCAGGAGCCGTAGGAAATACCCGTAAGACACAGACCGATTATGCACAGAGGCAGAGAGTCGAGATAAACGGCGGTAAGTGTGACACCTGCGGCGAAAATGGTAATTATGTTTGCCGTGAGCATGGTGATGCGTCTGCCGAGGGAATCGAAAAGAGCACCTGTGAAAATTCTGCCAAGACCGTTACAGATGGAGAGAACACCGACTAATGTGGAGGCAAGAGAAACCTCGGCACCTACGGAAAGAACAAGGTCACGGGCAAAGCTTATTACGGAGTTGCCTACAGCGGTGAGACAAACAAGGCAGATAAAAGCACGCCAGAAGGTGAAGCGTTTTATCATCTGAACGGTGGTATAGTCCTTTTCTTCGAAGGCTTCTTTGGTTACCTTTTTGTTTGTCTTGATCTCGGGGAAAACAATCTCGTCTGAAGGACGCTTAAGCAGAATACCGCTTATAATAAGCACAAGAGTAAGAAGAATACCGAAAATTATGTAGGTTTTCTGCCAGCCGATGCTTTCATTGGCGAAAAGCTTTTCGATTACCTTTCCCATAATGAGGGTGCTTGCACCGAAGCCCATCATAAGAGCACCCGATGAAAGTCCTTTTTTATCAGGGAACCAGGCGTTTACCGTAGAGATTACCACATTATATGCTATACCTATTCCGAGACCTGCGAAAAGGGCATAGAACACATAAAGCAGAATAACATTATCCGATATGAATGCCGTGCCGATAAAGCCGATACCCGTAAGTATGCCTGACAGCACAACGGTAAGCGAAGTACCTATAACTCTGAAAAGCTTACTGCCGAAAAAAGCACCTATACAGAAGGTACACATGGTAAGAGTGAAGTTAAATGCTAAAGCAGAGTCACTGAAGCCGAAAATTTCCTTGAAGGGGATTTTCAGTATGGACCATGCATAAATGATACCTGCAAAGAGCATCGAAAATACACCGACTGCTAAAAATAAAGGTCTGTTTGAAAGTTTTTTGTCTGAAATCATCTTTGTCACTTCCTTAGTTTTGCTAAAAAAACAGCTCAGCAACCGTCTTGGCTACTGAGCTTTGGTGCGAGAGACGGGAC
>JAZNMU010000002.1:0-15825 GCA_045579865.1 Acutalibacteraceae bacterium | reverse complement strand
CCTCCGACTTATACCTGAAAGTTTTTTGTAGAGACGGAAGTAGTTCTGGAAGGTAATAGTGGCGAGAGTTTTATTCTCTCTTGCAATCTTAACATTTTCCTTGGCTTCGATGGCCTGATGAAGACCGTCGCTGTAGCGTCTGCCTATCATAATACGGCCTGTGAATTCGTCAACGATGAGCACCTGACCGTCCTTTACCACATAGTCAATATCTCTGGTCATAACACCGTGGGCTCTGATAGCGATATTAAGGTGGTGGGAAAGAGTAAGGTTGTCGGGGTCACTGAGGTTTTCGATGCCGAAGAATTTTTCAGCCTTCTGTATACCTGTCTTGGTAAGAGAAACGTGCTTACTTTTTTCGTCTACGATGTAATCTGCGCCGACCTCTTTTGCGATGTCTTCGATATCTGCCTTTGAGTCTGTTTCGGCTACCTTGTAGCATTTAAGGCTTCTTACGAAGGTGTTTGCTACGGAATAAAGCTCACTTGACTTGCCTCCCATTCCTGAAATGATAAGGGGAGTTCTTGCCTCGTCGATAAGGATGGAGTCAACCTCGTCTACGATAACGAAGCAGTGACCGCGCTGTACCTTTTCTTCCTTGTACTGTGCCATATTGTCACGAAGGTAGTCGAAGCCCATTTCGTTATTTGTGCCGTAGGTAATGTCAGCGGCATAAGCCTGTCTTCTCTCGTCTGTTTCGAGTCCGTTTACGATAAGACCTACGGAGAGTCCCATAAAGCGGTAAACCTTACCCATCCATTCGCTGTCTCGGCGGGCAAGATAGTCGTTAACAGTAACGATGTGTACACCTTCGCCTGTAAGACCGTTAAGGTAGGCGGGAAGAGTAGCAACGAGGGTTTTACCTTCACCTGTTTTCATTTCAGCAATTCTGCCCTGATGAAGAACGATACCACCCATAATCTGAACGGGGAAGTGCTTCATACCCAGTACACGCCATGCGGCTTCACGGCAGGCGGCGAATGCCTCTGGAAGAATATCGTCTAGGGTTTCGCCACTCGCGAGTCTTTCTTTGAATTCGGGAGTTTTAGCCTTAAGCTGACTGTCGGTAAGCTTACTGTACTCTTCGTCGTAGGAGAGCACCTTGTCAACCAAAGGTCTTATTCTTTTTATTTCCTTCGATGAATAGTCACCGAAAAGCTTTTTTAATAAGCCCATTATAATCACCTCTTAAATTTCTGATTATAAGTATAATCATTTTATTTTAACACAAATCTAACGATAATGCAAGGGTTTACGATTAATCGGAGATAAGAGTGTTCTATATTGACAAGAAGTTTTTTTAATGTTAATATAATATGAATAATTTTTTAGAAAGGTGTAATGATTTATGAAAAAGATAATTTCACTTCTTCTCGTTACGGTAATGCTCTTTGCAGTTATGGCTCCTATGGCTTCGGCTGCTAACGAAAGAACTCCCATCGTTTATATCCGCGGTAACGGTGACGGTATTTACTATCCCGACGGGACTCTTTGTGTTGCTCAGTTCGAGGATCTTGATCTGGGTGGCGACGGCGAAGGTATGGATAAGGACACCATCGTTGACTCTGTGGTAAATATTCTCAAACCCTTTGTTCTGGAAGGCATGATTTTCGACAAATGGGACAATTACGGCAGAGCTGTCTACGAAGAGCTCAAGCCTCTCTTCCCTGATTCAGCACTTGATTATGACGGAAATCCTCAGAAGGGTACCGGTGTTCATGCTCAGACTATGGCTGACTCGGTAGCTGCTTCCAAATCTGTCTGGTACTACAACACAAACAGCTCCTATTGCTTTGCTTATGACTGGCGACTTTCTCCCTATGACCATGTGGACAGACTACACGAATATGTACTTCAGGTTCTCAAAACAACGGGTCAGGATCAGGTTTCTATGTATGCCAGATGTATGGGCGGCAGCGTTCTTATGGCATATCTCGAAAAATACGGTGATCTCGGTCTCGTTAAAAACGTAATGTTCTGTGACGTGCTTTCCAATGAGGCTACCGTTATTTCAAAAGGCTTCAGCGGTCAGATCGAAATGGACGCAAAGCTTATTGAAAGATATGCAGGTCAGCTTGATTTCTGCGGTCAGACAGGTGACGGAGTAGGCTTTGCCTTCACCGAGCTTCTTTACGAAATCGTTTTCAAGACAATGGATTTCTTCAATCAGATAAATGTTACAGACAAAGCTCTTGACGGTGTGGAGGAGCTTTATGAAAAGCTTGCCGAGGCTCTTATGCCTGCTCTTTTACATGCTTTCGGAATGGCAACTCAGGTTAACTATTGGACAGAGGTTGCTGAAGAGGATATGGATTCCGCACTCGACCTTGTTTTCGGCAAAAAAGGTTCGGAACTCCGTACAAAGTATGCGGGACTTATCGATAAAATTCAATATTACAGAGAGCACGTTTCATCAGATCTTGACGGCTTTTATAAGAGCCTTGACAAAAAGAATATTCATTACGGTTTCTTTGGTAAGTACGGCTTTATGAATATGCCTCTTACTGCCGATGCGGATATTCTCTCCGATGCTCTTGTAAGCCTTACTCATGCTACTGTGGGTGCTACAACTGCTCCTATCGGTCAGACTCTTTCAGATGACTATATCGCACAGCGTGAAGCTGAGGGTAAGGGCAAATACATCGCTCCTGATAAGCAGGTAGACCTTTCCACTTGTGTTGCGCCCGACAGAACATGGATTCTGAAAAATGCTCATCACGATGTAATCGAGTGTATGTATCCTGTTATCTTTGGATTCCTTAACGGTACAAAAGAAACTGTAGACACAGTTTACAGCAAAACCGGATACGCTCAGTGTATGGTTTATGATTATAGTACACATAAAGCTTCTGTAATGACAGAAGATAACTGTGCCGATTATGACTTTATCACACGTCCTGTAGAAAAACCAACTACAGAAACAAGACTGGCTTCCTTTATGAAATTCTTTACAATGATACTCAATTTTATCACAAAGCTTTTCAAAGGCGAGCTTGACTTTTCAAATCTTCTCGGTGGTGGCATAACAGTTCAGTAATCTGAAAACAGAATAATTAAGCTCTCCCGAGCCAGTGCTTCGGGAGAGCTTTTGTCATATACGAAGGCTTTTGTGCATAGAATTCTTCGGGGGGATTGATATGAAGTATTTACCCGAAGACAGAGCAAAGGAGCTGGCTCTTTACATAATTGAAACAGGTGCTACCGTAAGACAGGCGGCAAAGCGCTTCGGTATGAGCAAAAGCACCGTACATACGGACATAACGGTGAGACTTATGAAAAGTGAGCCCGACCTTTACGATAAGGTGCGTATCGTTCTGGATATAAACAAAGAGGAAAGACATATCAGGGGCGGCGAGGCAACACGCAAAAAGTTCGCAAACCAATTATTAAAGGAGTAGGGCGGGATGATCTCATCCCGCCGCGAAACAAAAACATATTTATTTGAGAAACTCTATAATTTCCTTCCACACCTTTTCGTCCTGTGCTGTCATTCTTTTCCAGTCGTATTTCTCTTTGAAGGCTTTTTTGTCCTCATCGGTCACTAAGGCTTTCTTTTTTAATGCCTTCCGGTATTCTGTGAAGAATTTATCCTTGTATTTTACGGCATCCTCTGTATAGTTTGGATTATGATTTTTGCCTGTGAGACGGAGGAACCTGATGTTGGGTCTGTCTGCCAGGCTTTGCCGGAGAATATCAAAGCTGTATTTTACAGAAACGGTCTTATCGTCATCGGAATGAATAATGAGTACATCTGAACGGGTAGTTTTCAGCGTCGCAAGTGCATTGTAGTCATAATTCGGATTTGACTTTATTTCCATAGCAAGTATTTTCTTGTAAAAAGGAGAAAGAATACCATTGAAAAAGCTTTTGAGCATTAGATGTACAGAAATGAAGCCTGACATAGCTACACATTTTTCGATATCGGGATGAAGTGCAGAAATGTTCATAGTGGAAAAACCGCCCCAGCTGTGACCGATAACGCTTATGGGAAGAGAGGCGTATTTTTCGTCTTTTTTCAGTGCTTTGATTGCATCGTCAAGGTCGCGGAGAGACTGGGCAAAGCCGTTGGTGCTTTCACCACCGGATTTCATACATCCCGTATGGTCATAGGCAAAAACGCGATAGCCTTCTCTGCAGAGTCTTTCTATCTCTGTCATATAGCCTGTGTGACCTGAGCCCATACCGTGCTCGAAAATAATCAGTCTGTTTTCATTGAAACCGTCATAGTAATAGAAAGCTCCTGCAAGGGTATGACCGAGAGAGGAGGGAAAGGAATACTCCTCTCGGTGGAGGCCTTCAAAGTCCTCTGCTGTGAAATAAACCACGCATCCGTTATCATCTGCTCGGGTATAAACCATACTGCGGTATATTTTTTCGATTAATCCGGTTATCATAGTGAAAAATCCTTTCTTTATTTAATAAGTCGTTCCAATAAATCTATTTCTCTGCTCGTTTCCCATAAAAATTTACGGCATTCCTCGTCTTTAGCCAGAATTCTGCCTGCACGGGCAACACGGCGGAGAAAAATACGGCTGAAAAGAACTTTGTCTTTATGTAATATGAGAGGGCAGATATTTATTCCACGTATGTCTGCTTTTGCACGAATTTTTCCTTCTTCATTCATATAAGGAAAGAAAGGGAAAATAATACAGGACAGGGGTCTTTCCCTCCTGTCACATTTTCCGTCACATACACAGAGACGGTTGCCGTTCTTTTCTTTTACAGGGAAAACCGTATCCTCACCCGGAAAAAGGAGCATACCTGTTTCCTCGTCACCCTTACAGCAGGCCTTATCGCAGACGAGACCGCAGTCGGCTGTCAGCGGTGTGTAAGAGGAGAGTATGTTTTTTGCCTGTGTTATGATGTCTTTTTTCACTTTTTCAACCTCCGTTATTTTTGAAGCTGCATAACTATTATACTGCCTTTTGTGTTTTTTGTACAGTAAAAATTATTTTTATTCGTAAGTTTTTTTATTGAAATAGGTGAAGATTTGTGGTATATTAATATGTGTGATTTTTTACAATGAGAATATATGTAGTTTTTTAGGAGATGTCAACGTGAAAAGAGGATACGATAACGAAAAATACATCAAAACCCAGTCGGAGCATATCAGGGAAAGACTGTCTCAGTTCGGTGGCAAGCTTTATCTTGAGTTCGGCGGAAAGCTTTTTGATGACCATCACGCCGCCAGAGTACTGCCCGGCTTCGAGCCTGACAGTAAGCTGAAGATGCTTTTGCAGCTTAAGGATGAGGCGGAGGTCGTTATCACCGTAAGTGCGAAGGCTATCGAGGAAAAGAAGCTCCGCCGTGACCTTAATATCTCCTATGACAAAGAAGTTCTCCGCCTTATTGACCTTTTCAGAAGTGTAGGTCTTTATGTGGGCAGTGTGGTAATCGCACAGTATGACGGACAGAAATCCGCCGACAATTTCAGAGACAAGCTCCGCGAACTGGGTGTTTCTGTTTTCACTCATTATAAAATCGACGGTTATCCCTCAAATGTGCCTCTCATTGTTTCTGAAGAAGGCTACGGTAAAAATGAATATGTGGAAACAGAAAGAAAAATCGTTGTTGTTACGGCCCCGGGACCCGGAAGCGGTAAAATGGCTGTCTGTCTTTCACAGATTTATCACGATCACCTGAGAGGTATCGAGTCAGGCTATGCCAAATTCGAAACCTTCCCCGTGTGGAATCTTCCCCTTAATCATCCCGTAAATTTAGCTTATGAGGCGGCAACAGCTGACCTTAACGACCTTAATATGATTGACCCCTTCCATTTAGAGGCTTACGGTATTCCCACGGTAAACTATAACCGCGATGTGGAAATTTTCCCCGTCCTTGAAGCAATCTTTACCAAAATTTATGGCTCTTGCCCCTATAAATCACCAACTGATATGGGAGTAAATATGGTAGGTCACTGCATCTGTGACAAAAAGATAGTCGAAGATGCGGCAAAGCAGGAAATTATCCGCAGATATTATTCAGCTCTTTACGATGCCAGACACGGAGCCGACACTCTCAAGGAAAGAGAAAAGATTTCCATTCTGATGAATAAGGCAGGAATCGGCCTTGAAAGCAGGACAGTGGCAGTGAAGGCAAATGAGGTGGCAGAAAAGACGGGCGCACCCGCTGCCGCTATTGAGCTTGACGACGGCCGAATCATAATCGGTAAGACAAAGGACCTTTTAGGTGCCGCTTCAGCCGCACTTTTAAATGCCCTCAAGAGTCTGGCAGGTCTTGATGATGAGCTTCTGCTTTTACCGTCAACACTTATCGAGCCTGTGCAGAATCTTAAGGTAAGCTATCTCGGCAGTAAAAATCCGCGTCTTCACGCTGATGAGGTTCTCGTCGCCCTTTCTGTTTCTGCGGCGACGGATAAGGATGCGGCAAAGGTGCTCGAATGTCTGCCTCTGCTTAAAAACTGTCAGGCACACATTTCGGTTATACCCTCAGACGTGGATAAGATGATTTACCACAAGCTGGGCATACACCTTACGGTGGAGCCCGAATATGAAAACGATAATTTATATCACTGAGATATAAAAATATAAAAAAGAATAATCAAAAAGTCAGGAGAATTAATATGAGAGACTGGACAAGATTAATCGGAAAAGCATTAAAACTCAGCTACGAAGAATTAGTGGAAGAAGGAAAGGAAACAGTTGCCAGAGTGCTTGACACTATAGGAAAGTATTCTGACCCCGAGGGTGCAGACTATACTCTCGTAGGTCTTACTGCCTATACCGCCGCTGTGGACGATGAACTTTCACCCATAGAAGTAAAACTTATCGGTGATGTTTTAGGTATCAGCGAAAAGGAATTTCACGGCTTCGTCGAGCAGGTGAAAAAGGACGATAAAATCATAAAGGAGCTTACTGATATTGTTGAGTGTATGAATGAAGAAGAACTCAATGATTTCGCCTCCGTTCTTGTAGGTATATTTGCTGTAGACGGCAAAATTACCGATGAAGAAATGGCATTTATTAAAAAGCTTTGCCATTAAACAGCAAAATTCCAAAACAGCACATTCCCGAAAGGAGACACAGTTATGACATACACCGAAAAATACGAGCAGTGGTTAACCTTTGACGAGGAAACCAGAGAAGAACTGCTCAAGGTAACGGACGAAAAAGAAAAGGAAGACAGATTCTATAAGGACCTTGCTTTCGGTACAGGCGGACTCCGCGGTATTATGGGCGCAGGCTCAAACCGTATGAACAAATACACCGTCGGCAAAGCAACCTTTGGACTGGCACAGTATTTAAAGAATAAATATGAGGGCGAAATCAAGGTAGCCTTAGGCTATGACACCAGAAACAATTCACAGTATTTTGCCAAGGTTGCGTCAGGTATCTTTGCTTCCTGCGGCTTTAAGGTTTATCTTTACGACAGAGCGTTACCTGTTCCTGTTCTTTCTTTTACCACAGCGTTTTTAGGCTGTAATGCAGGTGTTATGATTACTGCCTCCCATAATCCCAAAGAATATAACGGCTATAAGGTATATGACTCGAAGGGCTGTCAGCTCTGCACAGAGGATGCCACCGAGGCTATCGGCTACATTAATGCCATTACTGATTACAAATCCATTCCCTTCCTTGAGGAAAGCGAAAACATTACTCTCATAGGTGACGATGTATTCGGTGAATTCTGCAAAAAAGTCAAGGGTGAGAGCCTTTATGAAGAAAAGTCAGACATTAAAATCGTTTACACACCTCTTCACGGTACAGGTAATGTCCCCGTAAGAAGAATGCTTGAGGGTATGAATGTTACTGTAGTCAAGGAACAGGAAATGCCTGACGGTAACTTCTCCACCGTAAGAAGCCCCAACCCCGAGGAAAAGGACGCTCTTACCATCGCCATCGAAAAGGCAAAGGAAATCGGTGCAGACCTGGTTTTAGGTACAGACCCCGACTGTGACAGAGTAGGCATCGCCGTAAAGAGCGGAGATGATTATGTCCTCTTCACAGGTAATCAGACAGGTGCACTTTTAGTTAAGTTTGTACTCGAAATGAAAAAGGCAACTCTTAACGAAAAGTCAACTCTTATCAAAACAATCGTTACTTCTGAGCTTGGCGCAAACATCGGCAGAAGCTACGGCCTTAACATCGAGGAAACCCTTACAGGCTTCAAATACATCGGTGACAAGATGTGCAAATATGAAGAAACAGGTGAAAAAGAGTTCGTTATCGGCTATGAAGAAAGCTACGGCTATTTGGTAGGCACCCACGCAAGAGATAAGGACGCTGTGGTTTCATCGATGCTTATCTGTCAGATGGCGGCTTACTACTACAATCAGGGCAAAACACTCGTAGACGCTCTTAATGATATTTACGCAGAGTACGGCTACTATCTTGACCATCTCGACTCCTTCACTCTCAAGGGTAAGGACGGTGCGGAAAAGATAGAAAAGCTGATGGTTTACTTCCGCTCCTTGGGCAAAAATGTCTATGAGGGCATCGACCAGGTTATCGACTACAGCACAGGTATCGCAGACCTTCCCAAAGAAAATGTGCTTAAGTACACCTGGAAGGACGGCTCCTGGCTTGCAGTCAGACCCTCAGGCACAGAGCCTAAGATTAAAATTTACTATTCAGTAAATGAAGAAAACAAAGAAAAGGCTACCGAGAGATTGGCAGGTCTTCGTGAGTATATCGCATCGGTTATTAATAAGTAATAATAAAATGTACTGCAGGCTTATGTCGTAATGTCATAAGCCTGTCGGATATTATAAGGAAAATGAAAATAAGGAGGAAAACAGAATGATTAAATATGAAATAGAGGGCGGTAATCTTCCCGTTCTCATATGTTATCCCGAACCGGGTGAGGTTCTTTGCACCGAAAGCGGCTCTATGAGCTGGATGAGTCCCAATATGCAGATGAATACGAATTCGGGCGGTGGTCTCAAAAAAGCCTTCGGCAGAATGTTTGCGGGTGAGTCCATATTTATGAATGAATATACCCCTCAGGGCGGTACAGGTATGATAGCCTTTGCTTCGAGCTTCCCCGGCTCCGTCATTCCTTACCGTGTTACTCCGGGTAACCCTGTCATTGTGCAGAAAAGAGGCTTCCTCGCTATGGAAAAGGGACTCGACCTGTCTGTACATTTCCAGAGAAGATTCGGCGCAGGATTTTTCGGCGGTGAAGGCTTCATAATGCAGAAAATCAGCGGTGACGGTATGGTGTTTATCGAAATTGACGGCCACTGCAAAGAATATACCCTCGCTCCCGGTGAGAGCATAGTGGTGGATACAGGTTATCTCGCCGCAATGACGGGAGGCTGTACCATGGATGTGCGAACAGTAAAGGGTGCAAAGAATATGTTCTTCGGCGGTGAAGGCTTTTTTAACACAGTAATTACAGGGCCGGGAACAGTTTATCTGCAGTCTATGCCCATTTATCACACTGCACAGGCGCTTACACCTTATATCAATATAAACACAGGCTCAAACGGTAACGGCAGAGGTATCAATATTAACTTTGGTGAGTAAAGATTAATATAAAGTAAAACAGACACCTGATGTGAAAATCAAGTGTCTGTAATTTTTTATCCTTCTTTATGCAGTTTAATAAAATGTCTTATAAGATAAATCACAGCTCCCACGGGGATGCAGAAAATAACTATCTTTATAATCAGATGGATGGGAATGTAGTCGTAAATTCCGTCACCTAAAATAGTGAACAGCACCACACGGGGCATAATGCCTATTACCGAAGCGGCAAAGTAACGTGGAAATTTACATTTGGATGCACCCCAGAAAAGACTGACGAAGTCGATGGGAAAAACAGGCAGGGCACGGATAACTAAAAGAGCAGGGAAGTTATCGTTGAATTTCTTTTCGAGGATTTTCTGTCCGCCTTTGCTTTTTCTGAGAAGCTTTTCTACATAGTCTCCGCCGAGAAAGACACCGAGAAAGTATGTGACGGTGACCTCGAGGATAATACCCACAAGGCTGATAAGACAGGCGGTGGGAGTAGGAAAAGCCATACCGATAGAAATATAAATAAGTGAGGCAGGCAGTATAAAGAGCACCGACTTAACTAAATATACACCCCATATTGTAAGCACAGCGACGGTCATATTTGCACTGGCATCCACCAGAGCACGGATATCGATATTTTTAAGCTTTTCATAATTCACCACAGCTATAACGAAAATTGCCATAGCCACGGCTACTCTTAAAAGGGCGAGAAGGGTTGATTTTACTTTTTTGTTCATAGCTTAACTCCCGTTTGTTGAATGCAGAATGCAAAATTCAAAATGCAGAATGGTGGTCGCGGATTTACTGTGACATAATATTTTACGCTCTTTACCGCAAATAAAATCGAGCGGTAAAGGGTAAAAAGTAAATTATAATTAGTTCTTTTATTTTGCGGTGTGAGGTTGATTTATAATATAACTTTACACGGATATAATCGGAGCAAAGCGACCCTTAATTCCGCATTTCGCATTCCGAATTCCGCATTATTTTAAGTCCCAGAATCAGCAGTAAGGGAAATACTGTTCCCAAAAGCATACCCTTATTCATATCACCGCCGAAAAGGGTTATAGCCTTACCGACAGAGCCGGGGCCTGCGGAACAGCCCATATCGCCGAAAAGAGCAAGGAAGGCGAACATAGCTGTACCGCCCGTGGGAATTTTCTCCGCCGCCAAGGAGAAGGTGCCCGGCCACATAATGCCTACGGAAAGTCCGCAGAGGGCACAGCCGAAAAGTGAAAGAAGGGGCAGGGGAGAGAGACTTGCCGTAAGATAGCTGACAATGCACAGCAGAGCACTTGCCTTCATCATTTTCTCAAGGGAAATCTTTTCGCTGATTTTTGAATAGAGAACTCTTGCCGAGCCCATAAGCACCGCAAAAAGACAGGGACCGAGCAGATCGCCGACTGTTTTGGATACCTTAAGACCCGATTCGGCAAAGGCAGATGCCCACTGACTCATAGCGATTTCACTTGCGCCCGAGCAGAGCATAATGAGAGCGAAAATATAAAAAAGCCTCGTTCTGAAAAGCTCCTTCACCCTCATACCTTCACCGTTTGCAAGTGCTTCGGGAATAGGAACAAGAGAGAATAATATTCCGTTAACAAGGGGAACAAGGCTCCACAGGAAAGCAAGATAACGCCAGTTGCCTGTGCCGAAAGCAGTAAAAAAGACAGTTGACAAAAGAACTACGGACATCTGTCCCCAGCAGTAAAAGGAGTGGAGAAGACTCATTGAACCGCTTTTGCTCTGACTGGGACAGGCCTCAACGAGAGGGCTTATAATAACCTCAATAAGACCGCTTCCTGTAGCATAGATTATTATTGAAAGTATTATACCGATATAAGGCGGCAGAATAAAGGGAAAAATGCCGAGAGAAAAAAGTCCCGTAAAAGCAAATGCGTGTGCTAAAAGTGCCGAGGCACGGTAGCCTATTCTGTCTATAAATAAGGCGGAAATCATATCCACCACCAGCTGTACACCGAAATTTATAATGATGAGAAGGGATATTTTATCGTAGCTTAAAGAGAAATCTTTCTGAAAGGTAAGAAAAAGGAGAGGGAGAAAATTATTGATGATAGCCTGAACGAAATAGCCTGCATAAGAGGCATAGAAGGTATATTTATAATCTTGTCTCAGAGTCATTTTCTTTCCTCCTTTACGAAAATTCAAAAAGTATGATACCACAGAAGTTATGACTTTTCAATGAAAGGATAAAAAAATATTTAATATATAAACAATAAATATTGAAAAAACAGAAGGTTTAGGGTACAATGTATTTATCTTAAGTCCTGAAAGGAGAATAAATATGATAATCATTAAAAAATTAGTTTCAATTATGGCGGCATTCGTTCTTATGCTTTATGGTTTCGTAGGTATAAGCGGTAATGTGAGTGACGATTATACCGAGGGTAAGTATAAAAATGTTATCCTTATGATTGGTGACGGAATGAGCTTTAATAACCTCGAAGCCACCAAGGCTGTCAGAGGTGTAGACCTTGCTATGGAAACCATGCCTGTAAAGACAAACAGCGACATAAATTCCTTCCTTAATACCTACACCGATTCAGCGGCGGGCGGTACAGCTTTAGCCTGCGGTATAAGAGCGTGGAACAGCACTGTAGCTGTGTTCCCCTTTGATCCGCTCACCTTACCCATGGTTGATAATGTTCCCGTAACTATCGCTGAGCTTGCTAAGGCAAACGGTAAAGCCGCAGGTGTTGTTACCACTGATCAGACAAGCGGAGCTACTCCCTCGGCCTTCTCTGCCCACGCTCTTTTGAGAACTATGGAAAAGAACATTTCTGCTGATCAGCTTAAAAACGGCTTCGACCTTATCTGGGGCGCTGCAAGTGACAGCATCAATGAAGAAAACACAGCAGAAAACGGCTGGACTTATGTTGACACAGAAACAGAACTTATGGCTCTCGAGGCGGGCAGCCGCTCCTTCGCACAGTTCAGCTTCGATGACCTCAAGTATGTCAAGAACGAGCATGATACTCCCACCGTAGAAGAAATGACTGTTAAGGCTATTGACCTTCTTTCAGCTGATGAAGACGGCTTTTTCCTTATGGTTGAGGGCGCCTGCATTGATAAACACGCTCACAGCAACGATATGGAAAATATGACTCTTTCTGCAGTAGAATTTGACAAGGCTGTAGCTGCCGCTCTCGATTTTGCAGAAAAAGACGGTGAAACTCTCGTTGTTGTAACTGCCGACCACGGTACAGGCGGTATGAAATATAACGCAGAAAAGGACGAATATTACTTCACAAGCGGTGACCACGATACAGACAACGTTCCCGTATATGTTTCCGCCACTGATGCAGGCTTCACCAATGACATTGAGGTAGAAAACCGTCAGATTCCCGTTCAGATTGCAAGAGTGCTCGGCTACGGTGAGGATATGTTCCCCGCAGTTAAATAATTTAATGAATAATATGCTGTGAAAACAGTAGACTAAAATAAAAATACGGTGTAGTCCTCTTTTGGGATTACACCGTATTTGTGTTTACCGTTAAATATTCATTGTTGATTGAACAGCACGGTCATCAGTGACCGCTTCTGTTTTTCTGTAGGTAAAGCCAGTTTGCCGTTATTAACCAGCTCTTTTAAACAATGCAGGATAAACCAAGCGTCGCTGTAAAAGATATGCTGTAAGCCATACATTCTCATTTTCTGTAAATGTTTAGGTGTATCCTGAAGCGCAGCATTGATATAAGGTGCTTTGAACTTTTCAAATTCTTCCTTATACTTTTCTTTTATCTTATAACCAACAGATAAAAGTTTCTTTCGTGATTCCTCATCCTTGATATATACAATTCTTAAAGCCGTTCTGAATATTTCATCAGGCTTTCCACTGATGGAAATATATCCTTTTTCGGCAAGGTAAGCATAATCACCTTCACTCAGAATTACATCATTAAGATAATTATTGAGTAAAGTCAAATCACGTACAACTGTCAACTGATAGTTTTCTCCAATGCGTTTATCTGACCATTCAGAGTCAATAGTCCAAAGTGTTATTTTATCTGTGAGCCCGTTCCAAAACGGACCTTTGAATTTTTTCATCTCATCATTATACATTGTCGGATTTACGTCAGGTGTTGCAACCGTTGCATAACAAATATTTTTACCGCCGTCGGGTCTTATTGTGTAAACATCTGAAAAAGATATACTTTTGTCGAGTGTGTTTTCACCGCTGAAAGCAGTAATAAACGGTATAAGAGCCCACATAAGGAAGTTTTTATCCCGTGTATCGTTGTAACCACCTAAGGCACATTCATCTAAAAAACTTGATTTTGCAAGTTCATCGTATAACTCATTTGCAAAAATCTTTGCCGCTTTCAGATACATTTCATCGTGCAGACGGTTAAGCTCTTCTGTCGGCTCTGATATAAGAATATTACAAAGATATTTGTCTTTCTGCTTTAACAAAAAGCCATATTCTTCAAGATACTCTGTTTCACTTTCTACATAAACAGGTGAAACACCTAATTCATCTGCAATTTCATTTATTGATTTCGCTTCATTCCTTACGGTGTAAACAATGTTCTGTGAAACAGCACTGCGGAAGAAATTTGATATATCGCCCTTTGTTCCTATTTTTCCGCTGAAACTGCACATATCAAATCTTTTGGGGTTAAACTTTAATTCGCTGGGTTCTCTCATTATTTCCATACCTCTTTTCAATTCTTTTTTCGCTTCAAACAAATGCCACTTTACTGTGCCGACAGGAATATTCAACTCTATGGCTATCTGCTCCTGCTTTTTATTTTCATAGTAATACATAATTACTATCCGGCGTTGCAACTTTGAAAGGTAGGCAATTTCAGAATGTAGCTTCGAAATTTCTTCTCGCTCAACAAGTGATGATTCGACAGTTGGTGTTTCATCATACAGATAATTCTCAACTTCATCAATAGGCAAACCCGTAAAACAGCGGTTATTATCACGATAATAATTACTCAAACAGTTATGGGCAATAGTCCAGATGAACTTTGAAACATCCTCAATATCATCACGCTTCATCAAAGCAATATAAACCTTAGCCATGATTTCCTGAGATAAATCTTCTGCATCTTCTATGCTTCGGCACTTTTTCAAAGCAAAACCAAAGACAGGCTTTAAATATTCAGTTGTCCGTTTTTCAGCATCTGTTCTGTTCATTTTTTTGACCTCCTTGAAAGCTGCTTTCACTTATATAGACACGGAAGATTATAAAAGGTTGGGATTTTTAAAAGATTTTATCATAAAATTATGAATTTTTTCAACTGACTTACGGTCTTTCGACGAAAAACGGTTCGACAAATCTGCAGAGAGTGAAAAATTCAGTACTGTTTTTTTCACTTTCTGTTATTTATTTTTTTATGTTTATGGTGTATTATAAAGGTACCATAATATAAAGGAGTTGAAAAATATGAAAGCAATAGGCAATCTTATCTGGGTTATTTTCGGCGGTGCCATTACTGCGGCGATCTGGTGCTTTTACGGTATCCTTTGGTGCTGTACCATAATCGGTATTCCTCTCGGCAAGCAGTGCTTCAAGTTCGCAAGGCTTTCCTTTATGCCTTTTGATAAGGAAGTAAAGGATAACGACAGCGGTGTTCTGAGCACGATAGCGAACATTATCTGGATTATTACCACAGGTGCTGTTATGGCATTTGAAAATCTTTGCATCGGTCTTATCTTCTGCGCAACCATAATCGGTATCCCCTTCGGTAAGCAGTATTTTAAGATGGCAAAGCTCGCTTTGGCACCCTTTGGTTTTGAAGTAGTGAAAAAATAACAGTTTTTTCGGAAATAACTTGAAATATTTTTACTTTTGACTATTGAAACGAAGAAAAAATTTTGTTATTATTAATGATGGTAAACTAAACCAATAAAATTCCGGAAGGAGATTTGTTCATCATGAATTACACACATGAAGTTGAAAAAATGTGTAAGGTCGCAAAAGGACCTCATCACGGACCTGCTCCCATCCCCGAAGAAGGCAAATGGGTAAAGGCTTACGAAATCAAAGACATTTCAGGTTTCACACACGGTGTTGGCTGGTGTGCTCCTCAGCAGGGTACATGTAAGCTCTCTCTCAACATCAAAGAGGGTATCATCGAGGAAGCACTCGTAGAAACCATCGGTTGCTCGGGTATGACTCATTCTGCTGCTATGGCAAGTGAAATTCTTCCCGGCAAAACTATTCTTGAAGCACTCAACACAGACCTCGTTTGTGACGCTATCAACACAGCTATGCGTGAGCTCTTCCTTCAGATCGTATACGGCAGAAGCCAGTCTGCTTTCTCTGAGGACGGTCTTTCAGTAGGCGCAGGCCTCGAAGATCTCGGTAAGGGTC
>JAZNMU010000001.1:0-8848 GCA_045579865.1 Acutalibacteraceae bacterium | reverse complement strand
CGCCGGGGCTGTTAATGTAAAGACTGATATCTCTGTCCGGATCCTCTGCTTCAAGGAAGAGAAGCTGAGCTACAACAAGGGATGCTGTAACGTCGTTTACTTCATCGGCAAGAAATACGATACGGTCATTGAGAAGACGGGAATAAATATCGTAGCTTCTCTCTCCTCTGCTTGTCTGCTCTACTACATAAGGTACTAAAGGCATAATATTTCCTCCTTCGGATTATATTAATAAATATTCAAATTCGGAGCCGTACCTATACGGCTCCGATTTCTTTATACTATTGTTGGTTAAAATTAACCTTTATAAACAGTAATTAATTATTCAGCGTCTTCAGCCTTTGCTTCTTCTTTCTTTGCGCGAGGCTTTCTTGCTGTGGTTACCTTTGCATTGTCCTTAACGAATGCAAGTGCTTTTTCATTGAGGAGGTCGCCGCGGAGACCTTCTGCGGGAACAACTTCCTTAATCTTGTCTACTTCCATACCGTACTGCTCTGCAAACTTAGCAAATTCAGCTTCGAGGTCTTCGTCGGAAACCTCGAGATTTTCCATCTTAGCGATAGCTTCGAGAGCAAGGCGGATTTTAACCTGCTTCTCTGCAGCTTCTCTGAGAGTTTCTCTGTATGCTTCCATAGTCATACCTGTGTACTGAAGGTAAAGCTCGAGGCTCATACCCTGCATGGAAAGTCTGTAGTCAAGATTTTTGATCTGATTGTCGATTTCAGCTTCAAACATACATTCGGGGATTTCGCCCTTTACGTTTTCGCTGAGCTTTTCGAGAAGCTGAGATTCGATTTCTCTGCTGTTTGCTGCTTCCTTCTGATCCTTGATTTCCTTTTCAAGGTTCTTCTTAAGAGCTGCTACTGTATCGCAGTCTGCTGCATCCTGAGCGAATTCGTCGTCAACCTCGGGAAGCTCCTTAACCTTGATTTCGTGAAGCTTAATTTTGAAAACTGCATCCTTATCAGCGAGCTCGGGAGTGTACTCGGTGGGGAACTTAACGTTTACATCGAATTCTTCGCCGATGCTGTGGCCGATGATCTGCTCCTCGAAGCCGGGGATGAACTGACCTGAACCGATAGTGAGTTCGTAGTTTTCGCCCTTGCCGCCGTCGAATGCTACACCGTCAACGAAGCCTTCGAAGTCGATAACTGTGATGTCACCGTCAACTACTGCTCTGTCTTCAACTGCAACAAGACGTGCATTTCTTTCAACGAGTTCGTCAATCTTTGCCTGGATTTCTTCTTCAGTTGCTTCTACCTTTTTCTTGGTAGCCTTGAGTTCTTTGTATTCGGTTACTTCAACTTCGGGCTTAACGAAGATTTCAACAACCATTTCTACGCCGTTTTCGCCGATTTCCTTGATATCAGCGCTCTTTGTGCCTACCATATCAAGACCTGCTTCCTTGATAGCAGCTTCTACAGCGTCACCGTAGCAGTAGTCGAGAGCATCCTCGTAAAGGAAGCCTTTGCCGTAAAAGTTTTCAGCCATTTTACGGGTTACCTTGCCCTTACGGAAGCCGGGAAGAGAAATTTTGTTCTTCTGCTTTGCGAAGGCTTTGTTCTGTGCTGCTTCGAAAGTAGCGGCATCGATGGAAATTTCGAGTGCGTAAACATTTGTTTCAACGTTTTTTGATGATTTTAAGCTCATTTTAAAACTCCTATCCGGGTACCTTTCAGAAAATAACTTACACAAGGCTACCCATTTTACATTTTTAACTATAGTATTATATCACAATAAAAAATTTTTTCCATAGTTTTTTCAAAATTTTTCTATAATTTTGGGACAAAACTCGAGAAAATCGGCAGAAACCAGTGAAAATTTTATTCCGTCCACGGTTTCCTTCACTGCTCTGAGGGTTGATTCGCCGTGAAGATGACCGTAATAGCATCTTTCGACGCCGTGTTTTTTCAGCACAGCCATCATCTCTTTACAGCACATATTCGTCATAACAGGAGGATAATGAAGGAAAACTATCAGCTCACCACCGAGCCTTTTACCCTCCGCGATGGACATATCGAGTCTGCCTGCCTCACGGAGAAGAACCTTACTGTCGGAATTTTCCGCATCAAAGAACCAGCCCCGACTTCCGCAGAGAGTGAAGTCACCCACACGGAAAGCATTGTTATGAAGAATAGAAAGAGAATCAAAGCGGTTTTCAGAAAGGAAGGTATCCATTTTTCTTTTAGTGGTCCACCAATAATCGTGGTTACCCTTCATTATCAGCTTTTTACCGGGAAGGCCGTGGAGGAAAGCAAAATCCTTTTTAGCCTGCTCTAAAGACATAGCCCAGGAAATATCACCCGGAATAACTACGGTGTCATCTTCGCTTACGACGGCACGCCAGTTTTTTTCGAGTCTTTCCACATAGTCCGTCCACCCGCGGAAAATATCCATAGGCTTATCGGTACTGAAGGTAAGATGGGTGTCCCCTATTGCAAATATTGACAAGCTGACACCTCCTCTTAAGATAACCTGAAATTATACGCCGAGCATCTTATATACCATTTCAATCATATCTTCCTTTTCACAGCAGTCGGTAAATCTCGGCTCTTTACCCTTAAGTGTGGCAAGCTGTGAAGGACATTCTGCGCCTGTTTCTGCTATGAGAAGGTCAACCTGCTCGAATTCGTCTGCATCTGCGGGAATCTCACCCTTGACTGCCTTAAGAACTGCGGCAGAGAACTTATAGGGGTTGGCTGTGGAGGCGATAACTGCCTCGGTGCTGTCCCCTGTTTCTTTCACATATTCACGGTAAACATTTACGGCTACGGCTGTGTGTGTATCGCAGAGATAACCGTTTTTATAGGTTTCGCTGATGGTGGCGGCAGTGATTTCATCGTCACAGCAGCCTGCATCAAAGAGAGAAAGAACACGGTCTTTTACTTCTTCGGTTACCTCATACTTGCCCTCAGATGCGAGAGCCTCCATCCAGGTTTTGACCGTTACATCATTTTCACCGCAGAGGTGGAAAAGGAGTCTTTCAAGGTTAGAGGAAATGAGAATATCCATAGAAGGTGAGGTAGTGGTAAAGAACTTTCTGTTCTTATCGTAAACGCCTGTTTTAAGGAAATCGGTGAGAACATTGTTTGCGTTTGATGCGCAGATAAGCTTTTTCACGGGAATACCCATTTTCTTGGCATAGTAAGCGGCAAGGATATTACCGAAGTTACCTGTGGGAACTACCACATTGATTTCGTCACCGTTTTTAATTGTGCCCTGTTCGATAAGGTCACAGTAAGCGGAGATGTAGTAAACTATCTGCGGAACGAGTCTGCCCCAGTTGATGGAGTTGGCAGAGGAGAACATCATACCCTTTTCAGCGAGCTTTTCTGCTACAGCCTTATCGGTGAAGATTTTCTTTACACCGCTCTGTGCATCGTCGAAGTTACCGTTGATGGCACATACAGCCACATTTTCACCTGCCTGAGTGGTCATCTGTAATTTCTGCATGGGGCTTACACCGTCATCAGGATAGAAAACCATAATCTTGGTACCCTCTACATCCTTGAAGCCTTCGAGTGCGGCCTTACCTGTGTCGCCTGATGTGGCAACGAGGATTACAACGGTTTTATCAAGTTTAATCTTTTTAACAGCAGTAGTGAGAAGATAAGGAAGAAGCTGGAGAGCCATATCCTTGAAAGCGCAGGTAGGACCTCTCCAAAGCTCAAGGATGTTTTCACCCTTTGCTATGGTATTGATGGGAGAAACCTTATCGCTTGAGAATTTACCCTCGGCATAGGCACCGCTTACGCAGTAGTCGATTTCTTCCTCAGTATAGTCGGTAAGATAAAGTGAGAGAACCTTCTTCGCTCTGGAAATATAGTCAAGACCTACTAAAGAATCAATAAAAGCAGAGTCAATCTGCGGAATTGATTCAGGCACGAAAAGTCCGCCGTCAGCGGAAATACCCTGTGCAATAGCCTGTGCGGATGTTACTTTTACATTTTTATCTCTTGTACTTGTATAAAGCATAATACTACCTCCGAAAACATAAAGAGATTTAACCTATTTATTTTAACACATTAATTACAAAAAGTAAAGATTAATTTAACAAGAAAAGCAGACTCAAAAAAGAGCCTGCAGGTGTTTCTCAGAACACATCATATCTCCCCGAAAAATCCACAGGGTCAAAAGCGTTCTCTATATTACTGAATTTATATATTCTGCCTTCGTTCATCCACACCTCGAAAACATCGAAGCGAGGCAATTTCGTGCACTTTGTTTTTTCTAAATATTTGAAGGCAGTCAGGGTCAGCTTCTCCTGTTTTTTCATATCCACAGCCTCACGGGGATTTACACGTGTGTTACTGCTTCGGGTTTTCACCTCACAGAAAACTATCTGAAATTCATTCTCTGCGATAACATCGATTTCACCGTAACGGGAATGAAAGTTCATTTCACTGACAGTGTATCCGAGCTTACTGTAATACTCAGCGGCGAAGTCCTCACCTTTTTTTCCTGTTATCCCCTTTTCCATCTCACTCACCTAAGATTTTCTTAAGGAAGGTTCTTCTGTGTTCGGGACAGATGCCGTGCTCGGCTATAGCTTCATAATGAAGCTTCGTGCCGTAGCCCTTATGCTTGGCAAAGAAGTATTCCGGATATTTTTTATCAGCTTCGAGCATATATCTGTCTCGTGTCACCTTAGCGAGAATAGATGCCGCAGCGATAGACACGGATTTGGCGTCGCCCTTTACTACCGTTTTTTCCGCTATGGAAAGGCCCGGCTTTCCGTTTCCGTCAATAAGAGCCATATCAGGCTTAACAGACAGATTTTCCACGGCTGTGCGCATAGCAAGGAAGGTAGCCTGTAAGATGTTTATTTCATCGATAGTTCCCGCATCGACCATCTGTATACTGTAAGCGAGTGCCTTTTCGGTTATTATATCAAAAAGCTGTTCACGCTTTTTTTCGCTGAGCTTTTTAGAATCATTTATACCCTCGATTTCGCAGTCTAAAGGGAGAATTACAGCCGCCGCACAGACAGGACCGCAGAGAGGACCTCTGCCTGCCTCATCCACACCGCAGATTATATTATAGCCTTCTGCCATCGCTTCCTTTTCAATATCAAAATTCATATTTTCACTTCCTTAAATTTGCATATTAAATCACAAAAAGGACTGTCCCCGAAACGAAACAGTCCCATATTGTCTGATAAGTTAAAATTAAAGAACCTTGCAGAAGTTGAAAATTGATTCGGGAAGCTCTTCCTTGTCAGCGGAAATGGTGAATACGAAATCCTTTTCGTTAACAGAAGAAAGCTCATAAATCTTTTCAAGGAAAGAAGCAAGCTCGTTATAGTCTCTGCCGCCGATACGGAGAGTAGCATCAACGAGAACGTCTGTGATGTCGTGGTTACCTGCACATACGCCTGCGAGAAAGCCGTAGAATGCTGCATAGCCCTTTACTTCGTAATCGTCTGTAGCAATAAGTCTTGCACGGTAGTTAACATCATATGTTAATTTGGTTTCTTTTTCAACGCAAACAACGTTACCCTTAGAGTTTTCAACTGCCTCGTTTACACAAGAAATCAAACGCTTTGTTTTTCCTGCACCTTTGTGTCCTAAAATAATAGAAATCATTTTGTATTTCCTCCTTTTATTTGTTTCATCGGAATAAGTATATCACACTTCCGATTCAATTACAAGTATATTATATCACTTACTTAATCTTTGTTCAAGTACTTCTTTCTCTTTTTCGTAACCGGGTTTGCCTAAAAGAGCAAACATATTCTTCTTGTAGCTTTCTACACCCGGCTGGTCAAAGGGATTGATGCCAAGAACATAACCTGATATTGCACAAGCCTTCTCGAAGAAGTAAATGAGATAACCTAAAGATTTTTCGCTCATATCATCGTTTGAAATAACGATATTGGGTACAAGACCGTCATTATGAGCAAGAACTGTTCCCTGATATGCCTTTTCATTGACAAAGTCCATAGTCTTTCCTGCGAGGAAGTTAAGACCGTCAACATTTTCAGCGTCTTCCTTGATTACGATTTCAGCTTTGGTTTTTTCGAAACGGACAACGGTTTCGAACATTATTCTTTCGCCTTCCTGAATATACTGACCGAGAGAATGAAGGTCAGTGGAGAAAATCGCAGAAGTGGGGAAAAGGCCTTTGTTTTCCTTGCCTTCACTTTCGCCGAAGAGCTGTTTGAGCCATTCGTTCATCATAGTGAAGCAGGGTTCATATGATACAAACATTTCTGTCTTTTTGCCCTGAGCATAAAGAGCATTACGGACAGCAACGTATTTGTAGCAGTCGTTTTCCTCGACAGATGTGCTCATAAGAGCTTCTCTTGCCTCAGCGGCACCTGCCATAAGAGCATCGATATCGATACCTGCGGCAGCAATAGGAATAAGACCTACAGCAGTGAGAACTGAATATCTGCCGCCTACATCGTCGGGAACTACGAAGGTTTCATAGCCTTCCTTATCGGCAAAGTTTTTAAGTGTGCCCTTTTCCTTGTCGGTTGTAACAAAGATTCTTTCAGCAGCCTTTTCCTTACCGTACTTTTCGATAAGCATTTCACGGAAAATTCTGAAAGCGATGGCGGGCTCTGTGGTAGTACCTGACTTTGAGATAACATTTACGGAGAAATCCTTACCGTCACAGATAGAAATGATTTCATTGAGATAAGAGGATGAAATGCTGTTACCTGCATAATAAATAGCAGGTGTACCCTTACGGGTATCGTTATAATTCTGTCCCTTTACGAATTCGATAGCTGCTCTGGCGCCGAGATAGGAGCCGCCGATACCGATTACGATAAGGACATCACTGTTACTTTTGATCTTTTCTGCTGCAAGCTTGATGCGTGCAAATTCTTCTTTGTCATAATCAACGGGAAGGTCAACCCAACCTGTAAAGTCACTGCCTGCACCTGTTTTTCCGTGTAAGGCATTGTGAGCATCGGTGATTTTTGACTGATAAGAGGCTATTTCTTCATCTGTTATAAAAGAAGAAACGTATTTTTTTGTTAATTTTGCTGACATACGTTGTACTCCTAAATATATATTTGTGGTATTTTCTGTATTTTAATACAAATTAGAGGATTTGTCAACCTTAATATTGTATTATTAGCAACCTTTTGTAAGACTTTTTAAAATTCTTTCCGCCATAATGAGGATATTTATCCTTCCGACAGCATTTTTTGCCGTAAGATTATACTCTGCCACGGTTTTATCACCGAGGATAAGCTCAACCTTGCCGAGGGTCTGATTTTCCTCTACAGGAGCCTCCACATCCTCACAGAGGGTGATTTTCGTTTCTAATGACTGCTTCTGTCCGCTTTTCAGGGTAAGATTTTTAATTTCTGACAGCTGAGGCTCCACATAAGAGTCTATACCCTTAATCACCCTCACCGGCTGTAAGGCAGACAAATCAATTTCGGGAGTGACATTTTCATAATTGGCAAAGCCCCAGTCAAGCATAGCCTTGGCGCCCTCGAAGCGGTCAGTGCTGTTTTTCGCACCCATTACCACAGCGACAAGATGAAGACCGTCTCTTTCGGCAGAAGCTGACAGACAGTGTCCCGCCTTAGAGGTGGTACCTGTTTTAAGACCTGTGGTTCCTTTATAAAAGCGGACCAGGCGGTTAGTATTAACCAGCTGAGTATCTCCGTTTCTGAGTGAATCCATCCAGACAGTGGTATAGTCGGTTATCTTTTCGTGCTTCAGAAGCTCACAGGACATAAGGGCAATATCGTAGGCGGTAGTAAGATGCTCCGTAGTATCGTCATCGAGTCCGGAACAGTTGACAAAATTCGTGTTTTTCATACCGAGCGCTTTTGCTCTGTCATTCATCATTTTTACGAAGGCGCTTTCACTTCCCGCTATATGCTCGCCCAGAGCAGTACAGGCATCGTTGGCGCTGGCTATGGCAGTGGCCCGCATAAGCTCGTCAACGGTCATCTGCTCCCCTTCCTTAAGCCATATCTGACTTCCGCCCTTGGATGCGGCATCAGGGCTCGCTGTTACAGTGTCAGTCAGAGAAATTTTTCCGCTGTCAAGTGCTTCCATAAAGAGAAGCAGGGGCATTATCTTGGTAACGGAAGCAGGGTAAAGCTGTTTATCCTCATTAAAAGAATAGAACACCTGCCCTGTCTGCACATCCATAAGCACTCCACTTTCAGCATTGACCGTTATTTCACTTTCATTCTCGGCGGAAACGGAAAAAGTGAAAAGAGTTAAAGAAAAAAGCACCAAAGTTATTAAGGCTGTGAGCCTTTTCATATTTATCACCTCAAAAAAGTTTTCGCTAATAAATATGAAAGAAAAAGGTAAAATAAAACAACCACTTGAATATTATTCAATATTGCTTTATAATACAGGACGTAAGTATAATAACAAGGCGGATTAAAATGAAAGTTAATTTCTACACTTTAGGCTGTAAGGTCAATCAATACGAAAGTCAGGCAATCAGCGAGGCTTTAGCTAAAAGAGGCTACGAAACAGTGACTGACGGAAATGCAGATATATTCATAGTAAATTCCTGCACTGTAACTGCCTCTGCCGACCAGAAGACAAGACAGGCAGTAAGGCGCTTTAAAAGAAACAATCCCGACTCTATTGTGGTTCTTACAGGCTGTATGCCTCAGGCTTATCCCGAAAAGTCCAAAGAGCTTCTCGAGGCTGATATTATCCTCGGCAACAGAAATAACGAGGAAATAGCAAACGCCATAGAGCAGTATCTCAAATTCGGCTCGAGAGTTTTCGAAATTAAAGAGCATAAAAAGGGAGACAGCTTTTCAGGCACCACCATAAGCCGCTTCGAAGAAAGAACCAGAGCATACATCAAAATACAGGACGGCTGTAACCGTTTCTGCTCCTACTGTATTATC